>CAJTPP010000004.1:52654-57827 GCA_910578235.1 uncultured Clostridia bacterium
GATCAAGTTCTATTGAACTGCCAAGTCCGTAAGGTTCAAAACGATTGTTCAGCAGAATAAATATCGGTCTGGAAACATCGTTCATAATAATATCGTGGATATTTATATGTGATATATTGCCGCCCTCGCTGCACTCTATCTTAATACCTTCGCGCCATACATTTTTCATAAAACAGTGTGATATATAAACATTTGATATTGAACCGATAGATTTAAGACCAATTCGTATGGCGGCACAAATAGATGAAAACGTGCAGTTGGATATATGAACGTCATTTACCGGCAGGCCGCTTGATTGCAGGCACAGGTTGTCATCAGTGCCCTGTATAGAACAGCCTGATACAAAAACATGCGAGCAGCCATCAAAATCAAGACCGTCTCCGTTGTAATTCTTATCATTTTTAATATCAATATTGCTGACAAAGATTCTGCTGCTGTCAAGAAAGGCAGTAGTCCAGGATGCGGAGTTATATAAATGCAAATCATGCAGTCGTATGTTTCTGCAATTTAAAAATCTAATCATCATAGGACGGTATATACTTCCTTTGTTAGGGAAGAATTCTGCGTTACCATTGATAATTCCGTGACCGCATAGCTCTATATTTTCAGCATTTTCGGCGAATATGAAGCAGAGGTCAAGCTCTTTTTCGTTACGATAACGATTATGGTGCGTATCGCGGGTATAGCGGCTTATATCAGAAATGGCTGTAAGACTGGCGGAACTGTCAATTTCCATGGTAATGTTGGATTTAAGATATATAGTTCCTGAAATGAAATGACCATCCTTCAGAATAACGCGTCCGCCTCCGGAATTAAAAGCATTATCTATCGCATTTTGTATTGCGTTTGTATCATCATGTATTCCGTCTGCGGCAGCGCCGTATGATTTGGGGTTAAAAAGCATTATAAAAATCTCCTTTTATTACACATAAGATAAAATAAACTCAAAATTTCCTTCAAGCGTATACTTGCTTTTTTGTGCCGGAACAAATATACTGTCACCTTTGCAAAGCTCCATTTCTTTATCATTAAAGGTTAAGCTGCCATGACCGTCAAGAACAATTATGGACTGGAAACATTTTTCATTCGCGTCAAGCATAAGCTTATTTATGCATGCAAGATGCTTTACCGTGAAATATTTGCAGGATGCGAGTGTATTTTTGTTCGGTCTTATATACTCGGGCGACGGACTGAGAATTGAAACTTCGGCTGCCTTATCGACATGCAGAGGACGCGCTTTACCGTCTGCTCCGATACGGTTGTAGTCATAAACGCGGTATGTCGTGTTGGAATTCTGTTGTATTTCACATATTACTATGCCGCCGCATATTGCGTGTATAGTTCCGGCAGGAATAAAAAACACGTCTCCTTTATGTACGGGGACTTTATTTAGTATATCTAAAACTGTATTGTCAGATATCCGTTTCAGGAATTCTTCTTTTGTGACCGTGCGGTTTAAGCCGTAGTATAAAAAAGCGCTGTCAGAACAATCGGCAATATACCACATTTCTGTTTTCCCGTATTCTCCCTCGTGCCGGAGAGCGTATTCATCATCAGGATGCACCTGGATGGATAAGTTTTCCTTAGCGTCTATCAGTTTTATCAAAATAGGAAAGAAGTCAAATGCTTTAGCGTTTTCGCCTATAATATCAATTCCGTTTTCAGATATATATTCAGGCAGTGTTTTTCCCTGAAAAGCGCCATCGGCTATTATGCTTGCGCCGTCCGGATGCGTTGAAAGTTCCCAGCTTTCGGCAGCCCTTTCTAATGTTGTATGTTTGCCGAAGTTATCTATCAGTTTTCTGCCGCCCCAGATATAATCCTTGATTATGGGTGTCAGCTTTACAGGTGATAAATCCATCTTATTTAACCTCCAAAAATATGTTTTCTCATGTCGATTATAGCATTAGATATTTTGGTGTGAAAGCTGAAATATTAACGGTTTTATATGATATTTAAAGATGTATATATTGTTATAATTAAAATGCAGAGTTAAAAATCAAACAAAAAACTCCGTCAGCTGTTGAATTCGCTGACGGAGTTGAAAGATCTTAAATTTTTTCAGGATTAAAGTCAGTACCTATATATTTTTTTCTGAATTGTTCAGGAGTATAACCTGTATATTTTTTAAAGGCGGTATAGAAATAGCTTCCTGAACTCATTCCTGTCTGCTGGCTGATTGTCTGCGCGGTCAGATTTGTTTCTATAAGCAGACGGCATACCTCGCTGAAACGTTTTTTAGTAATGTAGTCGGATATTGAAATTCCTTTAATCTGTTTAAATATATTGCGCGTATAATTGGCGCTTTTATTCACATAAGAAGCTATAACATGTATAGACAAATTAGGATCAGTATAGTTTTCATCAATATATTTTTCTATATTATTTGCTATTACGTTATATTTTGTACTTGAGGAAGCATCATCTTCAACCATCGCGTTGCTGCATTTTGTCTGTATGATGGGAAGTAAGGCATCAATGGTTTCTATCTTTGTTAAATCATCAGCAATGGTATCTCTGTCATTACCTCCTGAATTTGGCGTGTACATGTCAATTGTCATAATAAGCATACATGAATATACTGTTATATACATATACGGCATAACTGAAAGATGTTGTATAAACTTTGTTGCGGCAATCGTGACTGCCTCGTCATTCCTTGACTTTACAGCATTAATGATATCCTTTTCCAGTTCATGTGGATAGGCAATGTCTGAATCTTTAATAGTATTTCGGAGTGAAGAATAGCTTATTATACTGTTGTGTCCTTTAATAAGCCTGTATTGTATTGCGTATTCGGCATTGCGGTATGATTGTGATATATTATCAATATCGTGTATTACTGTATCGTATGATGCGGTAGCGGTAATAGAAAATATACTGTTTATATATTTCTGAATTTGCGTAATAATTTGTGTATCAAAATTACCGCTTCTATGATTTACAATAAAAGCTATGTCATATTCTCCGCCAAAAGATGTTGAATACGAAAGCATTTCATGATTGGTCATAATTTCTGTGGCAACATTCGCGATACCGTATTGTATAAGTCCTATGTCGCTTTGTTTTATTTTCTTGGTGTTATCCAAACGGAACAGAATAATAGTGGTGTATGTATACGGGAATTTTATATTGTATTCGGCAAGGGTATCCAGATCAAAATTGTACGCTCCGCTTATAATGTTGTATACAAGCTCGTTTCGTTTTGAATTTGTATACAGCATTTCAGTGGTCTGCATTGCGTCATATTTTGTTTTTATGTCGGAAAGGTTTTTTGAAATCTGTTTTAAATCCTCATCGGTTCCTGTTTCAGCGTTGCCGTCATCAATATTCAAGATATTACCAATACTCTGACGCAGTCTTTTGAACGGACGGTATATTGACGCGCTCAATCTTATGCTGCTTGCAAACAGAAGGAATATCAGTATAATTCCAAACAGCAGTATAAATATAAATTGCAGGGCAAATGAGCTGATAATATCAGAACGGTGAATTTCACTTATGTAAAATGTATTCATGGTTTGTGCCGTGCGGTAAAAATACACCTTTCCTCTATATTTTAAAGTGCCGCTCGGATCATTCTGTGACAACAATTTACGGTATACTTTGTCATTTGACATATCCGCTCCGAAAAGAGCTTCATCAGTAGATGAAATAACAATTCCGTCCGAATTAAGGATTGTCATGGATTGATTAGTATGCGTTAAAGGAATGTTTACAAATGAATTAAAGCTGTCAGAATCTATAAATACAGCCATTGCTCTGTTGTTATCAAGCTTATAAATAGATGCAAGCATACGTTTTTCTACTATTTTATTAGTAGCGTATTCATCTTCAAATTTCAGTACCATAGGTTTGTTTATTGTGTATTTATGAGCGGTTCTTATATATTCAAGAAGCTCTTTGTCAGGAAAGTCCTCGCTTGAATATACAGGATTATCGCCTGTATATATTATATCGTTTGACAGATTGAAAAGATATACTTTATCAATAGCGTCAAAACTATTCTGAATGGTCGAGATAGCATGTGTTATCTGAAGAGACAATAACGGGGAGTAAGGCTTTGAAAGAGCGTCCTGAATAGTTTTGTTATTCTCAAAGGTATCGGTTATTGAGTAATTTATATTTCTAAGTATGGAATCTGAAGTGTTTTCAGCCTGTACAAGCATTTTCTGTTCAGCGTCTGTCAGCTGTTTTATTGCTGCGTTGGACATTAAAACAGTAGTAATGATTGAAAAAGTAAAAAATAATGCGCATGCAATTATTGTATATGTAATCACTGTATTTTTAAACAGCTTGTTGGATTTTATCTGGGTGTAATATTCCTTTGTGTTAAAAAATTTCAATCAGAACACCTCTTTCATTATACTATATATCATTAAATTATTATAACATTTCACAGTGTAAATGTCAATAAGAGGGTTTTGTTTTTGCATTGTGCACAAATCAAAGTGAAAAGCAATAAAAAAAGCTATGTTTTTGCTGTAAATTTCTGATATTGTAAAAAAACAAATAAAAATAGAAATTTACAAAGTTGAAACAAGGCCTTTTATACTGTATAGTTAAATTAACAAAAAAAATTTAACGTGGAGGTGACTTTGCTGTGAAAACATTACCAGCAAAAACAAATGCCGGGGAAAAGAGAAAAAGGTCAGTAAACAGAAGTTTAAAGCCGTCATTTCTTCAGGACGTAAAAAGAAATCCGTGGTTATATCTGTTATGTCTGCCGGCAATACTATTTTTTATAATTTTTTCGTACATACCTATGGCGGGACTTTATATCGCCTTTGTTGATTACAGACCGCTCAAGGGCATTTGGGGAAGCGCATTTGTAGGATTTGAAAATTTTAAAGCTTTTTTTGCGACAAATAACTGGATAACAGTTACGTCAAATACTCTGTTATTGAATGTTTTGTTTATTGCCGCTACAACTGTAACATCGGCTATAGCTATTATGCTTGCAGAAATATCCAATAAGTGGTTAAAGAAGATAGCGCAGTCGATTGTTATATTGCCCCACTTTATGTCGTGGACAATTGTTTCAATGCTGTCGGTAGCCCTGTTGTCCGCGAACGGCGTTATAAATCAGCTGATTACGGCTGTAGGCGGAAAAACGATTGAATTTTATAATACTGCTTCCGTATGGCCCGCAATTCTCGTGTTTCTTAAAGTA
>CAJTPP010000004.1:57837-69049 GCA_910578235.1 uncultured Clostridia bacterium
GGAGCGGGATTTGGATCTATTGTATATCTTGCCACAATTACCGGTATAGACTCATCTATTTATGAAGCGGCGTCTGTTGACGGAGCGTCGAAAACTCAGTGTATATTTAAAATCACGCTTCCGATGCTGAAAAACACGATTATAATGCTTACTATAATGAGTGTCGGAAAGATATTTAACGGAGATTTCGGTATGATATACGCAATGGTAGGCTCAAATTCTATCCTGTATCCCACAACGGATGTAATTGACACGTATCTTTTCCGTCAGCTGCTTGAAAATCCGTCGATGGGACAGACGGCGGCGGTTGGCCTGATACAGTCAATACTCGGATTTACATTTGTTGTTCTGTGTAATAAAGTGGCGAACAAGTGGAGTCCGGAATCGGCATTATTCTAAGAAAGGGGAATATATAATTATGACAAAGAAAAGAATTAAAAGCTCCAAGGGCGATATAGTAGCAATGACGATAATTCATGTGTTTATTATAGCGTTTGCCGTCGCGTGTTTAATACCGTTTATACTTGTAATTGCAAGTTCATTTACTTCACAGGCAAGCCTTAATCAATTTGGTTATTGCTTCTGGCCGAAGGAGTTTTCAACAGAAGCATATTCGCTTTTGTTTAAATCCGGAACGGTAATTCCCTCATACGGAGTTACAATATTTATAACGGTTGTTGGTACCGTTTTGAGCATGCTCGTCACCTGTGCCTGCGCATACGCTCTTTCAAGAAAAAATATGCATTATAGGGGCGCGATTGCGTTTTTCATATATTTTACGATGCTGTTTTCGGGCGGTCTGGTTCCGACATATCTGTGGGTTACAAGATATCTGCATCTTTCTGACTCGCTGTGGTCTCTGATTTTACCGTCACTGGTAAACGCATGGAATTTGCTGCTTATGAGAAATTTCTTTAACGGTATACCTGAGGCGCTTTCAGAGTCGGCAAGTATAGACGGTGCTAATGATGTAAGAATTTTATTCTCGGTAATTCTTCCCGTGTCTCTTCCCGGCATTGCAACAGTTGGTTTGTTTTATGCGCTTGCATATTGGAATGAATGGTATAAGGCGCTTTTGTATATACATACAGACTGGAAATATCCTCTTCAGTATCTTGTTATGCAGATACAGAAAAATATTCAGTATGTTCAGCAGAACGCGGCTCAGGCCGGAGTTGTGACAGACGGACTTGTCCCGGCGGAAACAACACAGATGGCTACGGCGGTTGTGACAATAGGACCTATTGTACTATTGTATCCGTTTTTGCAAAAATATTTTGTGCAGGGCTTGACAGTAGGCAGCGTAAAAGGATAATATATAATAGAATGGAGGATTATGATGAAACGTAATTTGAAGAGAGTTGTATCATTAGGACTGGCGGCAGTTATGTCTTGCGGTTTGATTTCAGGCTGCGGAGGCGGCGTAAGTGACGAAGATACAATAAAAATAATGCTTTCCGGAACGAAGCCTACAGGCTGGGACAGAGTAATAGAAAAGTACGAGGAAACAGGCGCAAAAGAAACAAAGGTGCATATAGATGTTGAATGGATATCACAGGGAGATTATAAGGAAAAGCTTAATCTGCGCATGATTGGCTCGGAAAATTATGATATAGTATTTGACGCGCCGTTTAACAAATTAAAGAATTTTGCGGCGTATGAAATGTATGTTCCTCTTGAGGATTATGTGGAAAGCGGTAAATATCCTAATCTTACAAAAGCGTTTCCGAAGGAAATTGCAGACGCAAATCACTATTTCGGTCATTTGTACGGCTTGCCGATGATGCGGACATACGGCAACGGAATTGATTGCGTGTATTACAGAAAAGATTTGGCGAAAAAGTATAATATAGGAACTGACGGACAGATAAATTCCTATGATGAGCTTCAGGATTTTCTTGACTCGGTTCTTGCTGATGGCTCACAGAGCGGCATGGTACCGTTTGGAGTGTCTGCTTCAAGAGGTTTTTACTCATTGTTTAGAGATGATTATAATGTAGAGCTTGCAAAAAATCATATAGTCTCACTGAACTTGGGCGCAATGGCATATGTAATTCTTAATGACGATAATACAGAAGTTGTAGATATTGTATATCAGGGTGAGGATTCAGACAGATTTTCCGCGTTTCCGGAAGAATACAGAGACGGAGAAAAGCTTGGCCTTGCAAGACTTAAGAAAATCAGAGAGTGGAATAAATATCTTGAAAGAGATTCTCTTAATAGAAAAGACGCGTGGGCTATGGTAACGGGTATGAAGGCTGCCGCAATGGTAGATAACCTTGATACTTATGAGCAGAAATTAACTGATTTTGAATCAGCGTTGCCTGATGCGGAATTAGGTGTATTCATTATTAATAATGAGGTAAAGAACATGCAGCCTGAAGCAAGAGTGACAAACTTGCAGGGAAATAACTTTATATGTATTCCGGCATGGTCAAAGAAAGTTGATAAAGCTCTTACTTTTCTTGACTGGCTGTATGCGGACTCCTCAAATCATGACATGTTTGAGCTTGGTGTTGAAGGTGAGGACTGGAACGCGATAGGCGAGGACAGATATGAGCAGATAAAAAGTGAGGATAAAGAGGCGTATTCGTTCCCCGGATATGTTATGACATGGAATCCGAATTATGTAAGATTTTTAAATACTTTGAGCGAAGACATATATGAATATAAAAAATATGATCTTGACAGAGACGCGTATTATGAAAGTCCATTAGCGGGATTTATGTTTGACACTTCCAAACTTCAGACTGAGTCAACGGTAGTATCGGGAATAAAGTCAGAAGTAGAAACGGCGCTGGCTCATGGAGCGCTTGATAATCCTGTTGAAAAGCTTAATGAAAATATTAATAAGTGTCTGGATAATGGACTTAACGTAATAAGAGAAGAAGCAATTCGTCAGATAAATGAATTTTTAGCAAATAAAAATAATTAATAAGGAAAGGGAACCGGACAAAAAACAAGACATTTTTTGAACGGTTCCTATTTTTATAAAAAGAAAGGATTTTATAATATGTATAGCCTAAATAGAGAAGATAAAAAATGGGTAGATGAAGTTTGGAATAAAATAGATGCAAAAATGAAAGTGGTTGCAGAGAAAAATATAAATAAAATTCCGTATACCATTGATGAAAACGGTGATTTTGACGACTGTGCAACAGGGAAATGGCCTTATGACATTTCGTGGTGGACAA
Organism: uncultured Clostridia bacterium; assembly: GCA_910578235.1. Taxonomy (GTDB): domain Bacteria; phylum Bacillota; class Clostridia; order UBA1381; family UBA1381; genus Hominilimicola. The sequence goes on from CAJTPP010000004.1 coordinate 61,032, forward strand.
ACGGGTTCTGGCCCGGATATATGTGGCTGCTATATGTTGGCACAGGCGATGAACTGTATAGGAAAGCGGCGGAAAATGCTGAGGATTTACTTGACGGGGCATTTGCCGAGTATGATCATTTGCATCATGATGTAGGTTTTATGTGGCACATAAGCGCGGGAGTGAATTACAGATTGACAGGGAATAAAAAATCCAGGCTGCGCGCATTATACGCGGCAGATTTTCTTGCCGCAAGATATAATCCGGCGGGGAAATATGTGCGTTCATGGAATGCGGATTCGGATACTGACGGATATAATAAGCTGATTATCGACTCAATGATGAATATTCCTATGCTGTACTGGGCCGCAAAGGAACATGGTGATGACCGATTTAAGCAAATGGCGGTAAATCATGCTGATACTGTTATGAAAACGCATATACGACCTGACGGTACATCGCATCATATTGTTGAGGTCAATCCTTCGGATGGAAGCATTGTGAAGTCGCTCGGAGGTCAGGGATATGCGGATGAATCAACATGGACGCGCGGTCAGGCATGGGCAATATACGGATTTGCACTATCATACATACATACAGGCGATGAGAAATATCTTATGACAGCTAAAAAGGTCGCAAACGCTTTTATTGCCTGTGCGGCTCAAAGTGAATGGATTGTTCCGCTTGATTTCAGACAGCCGCCCAAGCCTGTGATATACGATGCGACAGCGGCAGCTTGCGCCGCATGCGGACTGTTGGAAATATCAAAAACATGCAGTGAATACGATAAGAAGAATTATTTAAATGCCGCTATTAAGCTTTTAAAGGCGCTTGATGAAAAGGCTGCCGATTATACAATAGATAAGGATAATTTAATTAATTATTGTTCTGAGGCGTATAAGCCGGGAAGAGGGGAAGCGGGCCTTAATACTGCAATAATTTACGGCGACTATTATTACACGGAAGCTATTTACAAGCTAAAAGGCTTTGATAAGCTGTTTTGGTGATGGAGGGTAATATGTATAACATAGGCATTGATTTAGGAGGCACAAATATTGCCGCGGGTATGGTTGATGAAACCGGAAAAATACTTATAAAAGGCTCCATGCCTACAAATAGGGAAAGACCTACAGATGAAATTGTATCAGATATGGCATTACTGGCAAAAAAACTTATAGATGACAGCGCGATAGATATATCGTCTATCTGTTCGGTTGGAATAGGCTGTCCCGGTACAGTTAATTTAGAAACAGGCGAAATAATATATTCTAATAATATACCAATGGAGCATTATCAGATGGCAAACAAGTTTAAAGAACACTTAGATTTGCCTGTAAGAATAGATAATGACGCTAACTGCGCCGCGTTGGGAGAGTATACGGTGAATGGCAATAATTCAAGCGTATTTGTATTGATTACACTCGGAACCGGTGTGGGCGGCGGTGTGATAATGAACGGTAAAATATTTCACGGATTTAACGGGGCGGCATCTGAACCTGGTCATATAACGCTTATAAGCGGAGGAAAACAGTGTACATGCGGAAAAAAGGGATGCTGGGAAGCGTATGCGTCCGCGACTGCTCTTATATCGCAAACAGAAGAAGCAATGGCGTTAAATAAAAACTCTATTATGTATGATATTGCAAAATGTGAAGGTAAAGTATCGGGACAAACAGCTTTTGAAGCCGCAAAAAGGGGTGACAGTGCAGCGGAGCAGGTTGTAAAGAATTATATAAGATATTTAGCGGACGGGATTGTAAGCATAGAAAATGTTTTTCAGCCGGAAATAATAGCAATCGGCGGAGGGATAAGCAAAGAGGGCGATTATCTTTTGAAATCTGTAAGAGAATATACATCTGATAACGGATTTAATAAGTATATGAAGAAAACAAATATTGTTGCCGCTAAACTTTTTAATGACGCGGGAATTATAGGCGCGGCAATGCTGTCAAAAATTTAGTGAAGGAGGTATGGGCGTGAAAAGGATAATTTCAGTTATATTGTCAGCGGCAGTCATTGCTTCGAATGGAATTACATTTGTTTCGGCAGAGGAGGATAAACTTGTGTATGATACAAATGTTTCCGATATTTTGGTATTCGGAAATGATAAATCGGAACGGGAACATAAATTAAGTGAAAAAATGAGTGTAACAGGTATTGACGATAAAGCGGAGGAGCAATATAAAGACGAAAACGGAAAGTATGCGGGAGGCGGATTGGGTGAAGGACTGAGCTACAGACAGATATTAAAGCCGTCTGAAGACACCCCGAAAGAGACAGGATTTTTACGTTTTACACTAAAAGCTGACCCTGCGCGTCAGAATTATATAACTGTGCGTTTGTCTGGAAATCAGTATGCGAGGGGAAATATAATGCTGTACAGCGGTTATGATAATACAGAGAAATTCAATCCGTTTGCGGGGCGTGAATATTCCGAACTTGATAACGGATACTACAGAGACGGGAACACATCAAAGGGAAGATATTATTATGCCACAATGAAAATTCCGCAGCAGATAGTGAGGGCGGATGGAACAGTCGATTTAAAGCTTGTTCCTACAGGACGCATTCAGGCTTATGGTGCAAGCGTTTATTCAAATGTAACAGAGGATAGTAAGTATATATATTCAATTGCTTCGCATACAGAGCCGTACTATACGCCTCAGGATGATAAAACAGGGTATGAAGTGACTGGAGCGCCCGCAAAAGCACAGAAAGAAACCGCATATGAGTATCTGCAAAATGAGGTTTACGACATGACAGAAAAAGTATTGTCATGGCAATGCTGGGGCGAGGAATGGGACAAGAAAAAGACATCACAGAGTTTATTTATGGATGGAGCAGTCATCAGAAACACTCCGATTGATACGGCTGATTTCTCGGGAAACAGTAATGATGTGGCGCGCAGATATACGCTTGAGTCTATAAATCATCAAAACTGGTCAACGATGTCTAATCTTATGATAATAGCGAACGCATTTATGTTTGATTTCTCTAAGGAGTATTATAATAATACAGAAATGCTTGACCGTTATATAAGGCTTCTTGATTTTTATCAGCGCGCGCAGGATAATAAAGGCGGCTGGTGCTATTACACTGCCGGAGAGGATAAGGGAAAATGGCTGGGAGTATCGCTTGACGGTACGGGTGAGCGATTGACCGGCGAATGGTGGCCGCTTCTGTCTTTAGGTGTTGACGCTATGATGCAGTCGTTTATACAGCTTAATAACTATATTATAAACGGCAGTAATGAAGAATTTAAAAAAGTATGGAACGGTTATCTCGATGAAACAGTTGATGGAGATTTGACAGGCAAAAATGACAGAACAAGACGCGATTATTATATGGATATGTTCGGCAGACTGCGTGACCGTCTTGCTAATCCCGAAAGGGGAGTGGGTGACTTCTATGCTCCGACTAACCGGGCGGGGACAGCAAATCAGGATTTTGGCTTTGCATATTCGGCAAATAAAGCGATGGAGCTTTTAGGAAATACAAAAAAATCTGTATATAAACCAAATGATGAAAAACAGTATACAGATATGATTGATTATAAATACGGCGAAATGGCAGACGGTGAAAAATGGTTCTCCGATGAAAATACTCTCGGTCTTGAATATGGCGTATCGCATGGTGGATGGGCAGGTGATTATGGTCCTCTTCTTATAGAAATTACAAATAAATATGCTGAGAGCGCGCAGTATTTTGATGAGAAAACAAAAAAAATATTTGATAAAACTGCTGTGGGAGCATATGAAAGCGCAAAGTATTTTTTCTATCCGTCAGTTAATGAGAATGGTGAGACAGTCCTTACATCAGAGGTATACGCGTCAGCAAGAAATAACGGTTATGGCTTGAAAATTTCATATCCGGTGGCGGGATACACAGCGACAAAGCTGAATTCACAGGGGGCGCTTGCGTTTTTGGCACAGTATATCAGAGATAACAGAGGCTATAGTGATATGCTGAGAACTGATATAGAGAGTAAAACGCCGCATGTTTATACAAGAATTGTTGATTCGCAGGAAATACTTAAATATTATAAGGCAGTTGAAAAACTTGATAAAGCCGGAAAGATTGAGCCTTTGCCAATGGATGATAAATCGGAGGACTTTGTGTTTTTTGACGCTGACGCACAGGCTATGGTGTTTAAGAATAACGGTGACAAAGGATATATAACATTCAATTACCGCCGCAATAGCTGGGAGTATAATGATAATACAAGAATTCATCTTATGAATAAGAATTCGGAAAGAATTGCGGATGTTAAGGGCAGTCATCAGGGAGATGTGTATTCATGGCAGGACAGTACTCATACAAGCGAGTCGGGTGCGCCATATACGCATTACCGCTATAACGGAATTGTTGAAACAAGATACGGTAAATATATAGCCGCAATAAATCAGTCGGAAAAGGATGAGGCGGCGGGACAGACGGGAAAAGCATATATATTGGAGCAGACAGCAGGAGTTACAAAGGCAAAGGATTTAATTTCGGGTAAAGTATATGAGGATAAAAACGGAATAAAGGTAGAGGTTTTGCCGCGCGGCGCGGTTCTGTTGGAAATACTTGAAACTGCTGATGTGGTTACTTTAGGAGCAGTGTATGAAAATGAAGGGGAAATATTAAATTCAGAAACACAAATTGTTCCAAAAGGCGATATAATATCTTTCAGCGCGCCGATTATTGACGGATATTCTCTGTCTGACGGTCAGAAATCATTAGTAGAGATAACAGCGCGGCAGAATGAAAATGTAAGGTTTGCTTATAGTAAAAATTCTGTGCCTGAATTTACAGCTCCATACAGAAATATTAGTGACGCGGGATGGAAAGTAATGAATTACGGCAGTGCCAAGGGAAGCATTGCAGAAGAAAACGGCAGAATTGCTATAAGCTCGGTATGTCCCTCAGGTGAGGGAAATCTTATGAAAACCTTTGCATATAAAGAGGTTGCGGGAGATTTTGAATTGCATATACGTCTTTCCGGTTTTGACTCGACTGCGTATGATTCTGATTATTTCGGTGTTATGGCAGCAGACAGTCTTGATTTATATAATGCTAATTTCTTTGAAGAAAGACATTTCTCCAATAACAATAATATTTTGATGGTTACGCATACTAAAGGTCAGGAAAAAAGCACCACAAGTTCATGGGCCGGAGATATGAACGGCAAAAGTGTGCCGATTGATTTTATAATTCGCAGAACAGGTGATATTATTGAGTATTGGTACAGTCTTGACGAGGGTAAAACCTATGAGCAGACATCAAAGCCAAGAGTTACATTAAATGCTGATGATGTTATGTATGTAGGTTTTTGTATGACAGCGCAGAAAGAAATTATGAACACAGCATATGTGGAAGATATAACGATTGCAGGAGAGTTAGTTGGACATGACATTCAAAAGGGTGAAACGGTGGAACTTGATTTTTCGGTAATTGATCAGGAAAATGATGATATTGAATTTTCGTTAATATCTGAGCTTCCGGAGGGCGCGGTTCGGGATGGTCAAAAAATATATTTTACACCTGTGCGTGAAGGTGAATATGTGTTCAGAGCTTCAGCAAAGGATAAATATCATAAAAATCCGACAGTTAAAACACTCAAAGTTAATGTATCACCGGTTATACATTTGAAGCTAAACGGTATACATATTTCTTCGGACGTATCTCCGTATATTGAAGATGATAGAACTATGGTTCCTGTGCGTATTATTTCTGAGTCATTAGGAGCAAAAGTCGATTGGTTTGAAGATACAAAAACAGTAACTATTGCAAAAGGGGAGACAAAAATTGATTTGAAAATCAATTCAAAAACTGCAATCGTAAACGGTAAAGAAATGACTCTTGATGTTCCGGCTGTTATACAGCAGGGCAGGACTTTTATTCCTGTAAGATTTGTATCAGAACAGCTTGGCTGGAATGTACGGTGGAATCAAGAACATTATACAGTGGAAATAGGATGATTTAGTAAAAAAGCAGTCAACTTTTGGAGAATAAAACGTAAAATAATTATATATCAATTAAAGAGTAAAAACCTGCTTTTGCAGGTTTTTACTCTTTTAATTCCTCGCACAGCCTTTCTAAGCATTTTTTTTCTATTCTGCTGACATAGCTTCTGCTTATACCGAGGATATCGGCTATTTCTTTCTGGGTCTTTTTCTTTTGATTGCCGAGACCGTATCTCCAGCACAGTATATTCATTTCATTTTCGCTTAGTACCTTGCTCATTGCCTTATAGAGCTTTTGAGCTTCCAGTTTGCCTGAAATAATATCGGACACATCGGAATTGTCTGCGGTGAGTATATCTGAAAATGTCATATTATTGCCCTCGCGGTCTGTGCCTATGCTCTCGTCAATGGACACCTCGTTCTGAATTTTCTTGGATGAACGCAGAAACATCAGCACTTCATTCGCTATCCCTACATAACGGCTCTAAAGAGTGTAAATCTAAATCATCTAATTTTTTTTATAGGGAAAGTCATTTGGCGCTCCTATAAAGTATATATGACAATTCTCTCCATCCCAAACAACTTTGCTTATAAACATTCTTAACGCGGCACGTTTTTCTTCGATGCTCATATAATCGAAGGACATTTTAAAATTGTGAATCATGTCTCTAAGTAATTCAAATTCGTCATCAGAGAAAAACTCGTTTGAAATAATACCTTTTAATTCCTCTCGTCTTTTTATGAGTTTGTTCTTTTTTGAATCTAATTCTTCGATTTGATTAAAGATATAATTATTTGCTGATGATGGATTAGTAGCCAGAATAGATACGAGATTGCTGATTTTTGAATCAATATCATTAATTTGATTGTTCAATGTTGATATAGAATCAAGATAATCATCCTTCTGCGCTGTCAGTTCGGTTTTTATGTTATGGAATTGTTTCATAAATTCGGGCTCATCTTCTACTAATTTTTTTATTTCGTCACATACTGCTTTATCTATAATATTTCCCTGTGGATTCTTCATCTTACACTTATGAGATGTAGTAATAGCCTTTGTATTGCACAAATATCCGTATTTTTGATTTCCGTAACTATCAAGTCCATGATACATTTTTGGACGCATAAAGTCACCACAGTGACCACAGCGCAATAAACCGGATAATAATGCAGTATGGCTACGAGGTTTTCTGTATGCTTTGCTTTTATTTATATCTAATAATTTTTGGACTTTTATCCAATCAGCGCTGCTTATAATAGGTTTATGTTTTCCAACAGAAACAATCCATTCAGAAAAGGATTTTAAGCGTGTTTTTTGTCCTGCTATTTGTTTTGTTTTATTGTATGTTGCGACACCATATTTTCCGTCAAACTTACTAATGTCAGCACAGATATTAGTACCTTTTTCTTTTAAGTAATTATACATATCTGCGTCGGCACAAGCATATACGGGATTTTCTAAAATTGCTTTAATAGAATATCGACGAAAATCTTTCCCCTGTTTGGTTTTATAGCCATTATTAATTAAAAAGGTTTGTAGTTTGCTTTGAGAATTTAGTTCAATAAATTTAGAATAAATAAGTCGGATAAGGTCAGCCTCTTCGTTTATAATAGATAGTTTATATGCAGTATGCGTTTTTCCGTCTACAGAGATTTTTTCTATAGGAGTGCTTTTGTAACCGGTAGGAGTAGTTCCGCCTAACCAACGTCCGGTTTTGGCAAGTTCATACATATTATCTCTGATACGTTCGGCAATGGTGTCACGTTCTAATTCAGCGAAAACAGAAGAAATATACATCATGGCTTTTCCCATTGGAGTACTTGTATCAAAATTTTCTTTAATAGAAATAAAATCTACATCATACAATTTTAAATCTTCAATGGTATTAGAAAAATCACTTACATTACGACTTATTCTATCAAGCCTATAACATATTAATATGCTGAATTTACCTTTTTTAATTTGAGAAAACATACTTTGAAATTGGGGGCGTTTTAAATTTTTTCCTGAATATCCTTCGTCTTCAAAAGTAACGATATCATCATCTGTAATTTCTGGAAAATGTAATTGTAAGTATTCCTTGCAAAGTT
>CAJTPP010000005.1:0-6307 GCA_910578235.1 uncultured Clostridia bacterium
TTAAAGTCTTTGCGATACGCATATATCCCATTCCCTGCTTATACATTTCAAAAATGCTTCTTACCACTTCAGCCGCAGGAGGGTCAATGATAAACTTGTGCTTATCATCGGGATTTAGCTTATAGCCATACGGAGCGTACGGACAGCAATACTCGCCTTTCAGCTTTTTATGCTTCAAAGTACGTCTGATGTTGTCGGATAAGTCCTCCAGATACCACTCGTTTATAAGTCCGTTTATCTGTCGGGCTTTCTTGTTGCCTGCAACGCTTGTATCAGCGTGGTCTACAATGCTGACAAACCTCACATTCCATTCAAGAAATTTCCCGTGTATGTACTTTTCAACAATCTCCATATCTCGTGAAAATCTTGACTGCGTTTTGCAAAGCACAATGTCAACCTTGCCCTCCTCACAGTCTTTAAGCATTTGATTAAACGCGGGTCTTTCCCTGTCCGCACCGCTGTAATCCTCGTCGCACAGAATATTGTGTATCTGCCACCCCTGCTCTATGCAGTAGTTTATAAGCATTGACTTTTGATTTTGAATACTTTCGCTTTCGTCTTGTTTACACCTCTTATCTCTGTCCTCATCAGACAGCCTTACATATATGTCTGTTAAATTCCTCACGGTCTTACCTCCTATTTTGAATAGGTGTAACCGCTTTTGTATGTAATACTATTGTACCATACATCGGCGGAACATTAAAGCTTATTCTCACAAAAATTGATATAATTTTCATAATGTTTATTAAATGCCTGTTTTTGTGTTTCAAAATCATTTGCCTTAAATATATTTTTAGCGATAAGTATTCCCTCCTGTTTTGTTCTCATTTTAAAGCACCTCCGAATTATAATATGTCTTAATTTTGTCTGTAATGTTCAAAGGCTTGTTCTCTTTATTTTTATACAAACAATCTTGTAAACATATTATATCCTCAGCATATTTTTATTACAATACCATGTGCAAAAAAAATCACCCCTGTTCAAAAATATTTTTTTCGCTGTTTTATCCCTCCACAGATACTATAATCTTCACATCAATTTTATTATATCTAAGTGCCAAATATCCTACACAAATCCCTCCTCCGTCCCTGTAAGAAGGCATATAACCTATTTGTCATTTTATATATTTCAACTCAACTAAATTCATACCAAAACAAAAAAATGCACTTGCCTCCTTACTATGGTGCACTTTCTAAAACTGCAGCTGGTCTACCACTCATAAAAAGCAAGTATTTATGCATATTTCACAGTCATAAAGCAAGCGCATTTACCATCACTATATGACATGGTATAGTCCTTATGCAAAAATCATTTTTGCACCTGCCCCCATAGATATATTTCTTCACTTCTACTCTATAAATTTCTCTATAAAAATAAATTTTATAGCTATTTCATTCATATTATAAAAACAACTATGACGGATGTATAATGAACTAACATATTATAATCATTTTGTTATAATATCTAACATTTTTTAATAGACCAAGTGCAAAAAATTTATAGGTTGTATAACAAAAAAGACATTCAAGGATTTATTTTTATCTTCAAATGTCCGTATATATTTTATTATAATTGTGTCTATTTTTACTTTAGAAAACACGAACGCCTCGTACAGTCATTCTATACTGACTTTGCCGCTATGCCCGTCATTATCAGAAATAATATATTCAATTTGATAAAGCTCGCTTTCCGCAATCCAATCAATATCATAACTCACAACATTTCCTTGCTGTTTCTTTGCATTGCGTTTTCGCTTTTCATCAACTGAAACTGAATAAATGACAGCAAAACTATACTGGTGAAATTCTGAAAAATGTCCCCGCTCGTCTTTTTCAACTATAATAAATCGAAATCGACAATTCCAAAAAGGAACATCACTTTTTTACATACGATTTTTGTTTGTGCTGTATAAAACTTTGAGGAGTGTGCTGTGAAATATTATCCAAAAAAATAAGCCGAATTTGTCTTTTGCTTTTGACAAATTCGGCTTGCTCATATAACTATTAACCTATATTCCTTGTTATTATCTGTTGTAAATTTGCCTCCATCCTATATATTATTTATTCTTTTGCGCTTAATGCCGCACCTATAATTCCTGCATCATTAAACAGCGTCGCAGCTTCTATTTTTGTTTTCTCTCGATATTTGTTATAATCCCCTGCGTAAACATATTTTCTGAGTGGATTGAGCAAATAATCGCCTTCTTTGGATATTCCGCCGCCAATCAGGATTTTACTCGGTTGAAATATGTTTAATATGGAAATTAGTCCATAGCTTACATATCGGATATACTGCTCTACTACTGCTGTAGCTGTCTTATCTCCCATTTTTGCACAATCGAACGCAGTTCTGCCTGAAATCTCGCCATTTTCTTGTACCCATTTGTGTATCATAGAACTGCTGTCTGCTTGCATTGCTTGTTTTGTCTGTCGTATCAGAACTGTGACTGACGCATATGCTTCCCAGCAGCCTTTATTTCCGCAGGAGCAAATCTCATCTCCATTTGCATTTATAACTATATGTCCAAACTCGCCGCCTGCGCAATTAAATCCGCGGTATGGCTTTCCGTCTATTATAACTCCGCCGCCTACGCCTGTTCCAAGCGTAATAAGCACAAAGCTGTCGGCATTATCACCGTTTACTGCATATTCGCCTAATGCCGCAGCATTTGCATCATTTTCTAAATTTACAGGTTTACCGAGCTTCTTTTCAAGCATTGAGCCCAGCTCCGTATTCTGCATACGCAGATTACATGCATACGCAACAATTCCGTTTTTATTATCAACCGTTCCCGGACAACCAATCCCGACAGACTTAATTTCTGATATTTGACGGTCAGCACCATTTACTACGTCAATACACAAATTCGCCATATCCTCAACAATTTCCTCAATCGGTCTTTGTGCCAAGGTTGGAACCGATGCTTTGTATATAATACGTCCTATTTCATCTACAACTCCGGCAGCAATATTTGTACCGCCCAAGTCTATTCCTATATACATTTATTTAACCATTCCTTCACTAAATTTATCCATCCCTGAGCGTGAGGAACAATATATTTTCCATTATCACTCGTTACTTCTGATGCTAAAGCAAGTCCATGAACTCCATCAGGATATATGTGTAATTCAAACGGTATATTATGTTTGCGCATAGCTTTTGCCAAAAGCATACTATTTTCCATCGGCACAGCTTCATCTGCAAATGTATGCCAGATAAATGCCGGAGGAGTGTTTTCATCAACCTGCAATTCAAGAGATGTTTTTTGCAGTATCTCGGTACTTTTTGCTTCTATCGCATCAAATGAACCTCGATGTGCAAATTCACCCGAAGTAATTACAGGATAGCATAAAATCATTCCGTTTACTTTATTCATATTATCATTGCGTTTTATTGCATTCTCTTTTTTACTCATTATTCCTATACTTCCGGCTAAATGTGCGCCTGCCGAAAATCCACATACGAAAATTTTATTTGGGTCGGTATTCCATTCCTCAGCGTGTTCTCTGACATATACTATTGCATTGGATGCGTCAATCAAAGCCTTGGGATAAGGCGCGTTTACGGTATAATTAACAACAACCGCATTATAGCCCATACTGTTAAATTCACACGCTATTGGTTCACCCTCGCGCGGCGAGCAAAATTCATATCCTCCACCCGGAAATATGACAATCATCGGTCTCTTTTTTTGATTATTTACTATATTATCTAAGATATAGGTTGTCATATATGCTGCATCATTTCCCAAAAATATTTTTTTGTTTAGCATAATATTCTCCTTAATATTCATATATCGCTCATCACAGAATACACGGGTATTTTAAGTAATAAGAAAAAGAGGGAGAGAGTCTTATTATTGGTGGTATTCATACGAGTCCGTATACTCTGAGATCAGCGATATATCATTGTTAATACTATTTTATAAATCCGCCGTCCGCACTTACCGCTTCGATAAGTGCATTATACAAATTGCTGTCCATATCCATAGCCGTCATACCATTTATAAATTTCACAGCATTCTGTGAATTGTCCAACAGCTTATATACCTGTTCTTTTTTATCATTATCGTATTGCGTATGAAGTAAAATGTTAAATATGTCTTTTTTATAATCATTGGCGGATACCGTTACTCCTCCGTCAAAGCAGATTATTACTTCATCATTTACATCCTCTATGCAAACATAAGTATCACTGTCTTTGGAATACGCTTTAAACGGGATTGCATTGTTATTTGCAGTTACGGATATTCCGTCATATGAAGATATTTTTCTAAATACAACCGTATAGCTTCGGTTATCGGTAATAATGTTTTCACTGCCTTCAGGTCTATGGATAATAAACTTTGGTTTTTCGTTCCACTGTAATTCCATTTTCGTTTTTACACATTCACCGTTTTCATAATTCATCGTAACTCCGTCATCCTCATAGAGCGTAAACTGATTATCCGCATATGGAAACACTTGTATTGTCATATTTTGAGGATTTCCTATATCTGTCACATCATCAGACATCGGAATTATTCCGCCTGCCTTTACAAACACAGGTATAGTATATATATCACGATAAATCTTATAGCGCTGACCTCCGTTATACCGTCTGCCGGTAAAGAAATCAAACCATATTCCGTCCGGAATATATGTGTTGGCGCAGCCCATCTGCGTAACACAATCCACCTTAGATGTTATAGGAGACACAATCATTTCACTTCCGAAACAATATTCATTTCGGTTGCATGTATATGCTTCATAAGATTTATCAATATAATATAACGGCGTTACAAGCGGAATACTGTCCTTATATGCTCGGTAATTCATGGTATAAAGATATGGTATCAGCCTGTGTCTTAACCGAAGGAAATCAATCATAACGGTTTCCGATATTTTGTTATAATTCCACGGTTCTTTTGACATGAAATCATTATTCATGCTATGCAGGCGCATTATCGGTGAAAACACACCATACTGCACCCAGCGCGTAACAAGCTCATCATCACGATATCCAAACATATGACCGCCTATATCATGACTCCACCAGCCATAGCCGATGTTTGAGGCATTCGCCGTAAAATACGGCTGAAAATCAAGTGAATCCCAAGTTACAACAGTATCTCCCGAAAAACCGATAGGATAGCGATGACTGCCCACACCGGCATACCTTGAAAAAATCATAGCTCGTTTATTCTGACCGCACATATCCATATAATGAAAATGATTAAGCATCCATAATGGGTCTAATCCCGGAATTTTAGTTGTATTGCCTTGCTGCCAATCCATCCACCAGAACGATACACCCTCATCCTCCATAGGTTTCAACAAGAGTTTAAAATAATTCTCCATAAATTCAGGGTCAGCAATATCAAATGCCACTGTTTCCTCATTATCAACATCTGCCCCCAGAGCTTTTGCTATTTCTTTATATCTGTCCTCATGAGCCGCAATACCCTCAGCGGGGTGCAGATTGAGCGTTACCTCCATATTTCTGTCATGCAGGAAATCCAAAAATTCTTTAGGGTTTGGGAACAAATCCTTATTCCATGAAAATCCCGTCCAGCCCGAACCGTATTTCGGGTCTATGTCCGTATAATGCCAATCCATATCGATAACAGCTACGGAAAACGGAATTCCGTATTCCGCAAATTTGAGCATAAGCTCCTTATACTCATCCTGAGTATATTTATAAAATCTGCTCCACCAGTTTCCGAGCGCAAAACGCGGTATCATAGGGGTTCTGCCTGTAAGTGTATAAAAGGCCTTTAATGCGCCTATATAATCCTCGCGGTATGCAAAAAGATATATGTCAACATTATCATTATCACGCACATCCACCCAGCCGTCATCCGCCAGAATAAGCGATTTGCTGTCATCAAGCACCGTCATGGCAGCTCCTGACATTATGCCGTTTTCGAGCTCACATTCACCGTCTATCGTGTCCAATGTCCGTGCAGTACCCTTCAGATTATACTGATTTTCACAGTAATGCCACTCATATCTCGTATCGCCATTATTACCTGCAAATCTTGCTGAAAGACTGTTTTGTGTAAATTCACCGCCATGATATGTAAGCTCCATACATTCAGTCAGTATTTTTATACTCCCGTTTCTTTCCGTTACGGAAAACTCAGGCGCTTCAAAATTACGGTTTACAACCGTCTGTGTCGCCCTGTCCTCAAATTTTCCGTCTTTGCTGTATTCCAATCTCATAAGACGGTCTGTAAGCACAGTAAATCTGTAATTTCCTCCTTGCACAACAGCTTTTACATCACTTACAGGTGTAGTCTTATATTTGTATTGTTCGCTTATTCTTC
>CAJTPP010000005.1:6363-17908 GCA_910578235.1 uncultured Clostridia bacterium
CTTGCTACATATTTTTCTGAAACATTTATTTCAAGTCTGTTATCTTCAAAGTCATAATTTGTTTTTATTCTTTTAGGATACAAAAGCTCTGCACTGTTTCCAAACTTTTCAGGTATATCTATACTGATTTTATCATTATCCGCATTAACCTTCCATAACGCTGTTACAGTTCCTATACTTGTTTTAAGCCCCAAAGCCATTACGCCGTTTTCGTATATTTTAAGAGGTCTTGTTATAAACACAGGCTCACTTTCAGGTATTTCATTTCTGTATTTTTTATAAACTTCAATTCCCTCTTTTATCAAATTCATATTATCTATATCGCACATTTCTATATGACCTGACAAATACATAACACCAAGCATTGAGTTGATAAGATTGAAAACTGTTTCTTCAGCATTGCTCTGAATATTTAAGCTGCTCCAATCACTTTCTTTCGGCTGATTTTCGTATTTTAGCGGATACGGATATGCCCAGAAGCCGCAGTTTTCAGGCGGCATATACGCAAGCGTTCCCGCTACAATTGACGGATTGTTATAATATATCTCATGGTCTGAAACGCTCTGCAAGTCCATATGCTTTATGAAGCCATAATCTGCGCGCATTGCTCCGCTTGAACAGCTTTCTATTATCATATCGGGATATTTTTTCCTGACTTGCTCTATAAAACTCAGAAATGACGTTCTATGTTCTGCCAATCCCTGACTAAGACTGTCTGCACCATCGTAGCCTATACAAAGGTTATGATTATAGTCGTTTTTGATATATCTCACACCCATTGTATAAAGACGGTCTACTGCGTCCATTGTGTAATTGCGCACTTCCTCTCGCCTGAAATCAAGGAATGCTCTGCTTCCGCCTATTATTACGCCATTCCGCCTTAACAGGCAATCATTAAGCGTCTGATATACGTTTGATGTTGATGAACACGATTCCATTTCAAGCCACACACCGGGAAGCATATTTTTATCCTTAATATATTCTATAATCCTTGAAAAACCAATCGGCTCAAACAGTTTATTGTTCGGAAGCCAATCTCCAAGATGTTCTCCGCCGTCACCCGTTTCGTACCAGCCATCGTCAATGCAAAAAATCTCACAGCCCGCCTGCGCCGCCGCATCTATAAGCGGAAGTAATTTTTCTTTTGTCGGTTTCGCCCACAGGCAATTCATATAATCATTAAAAATAACGGGCGGTGTTTTAAGTCTGTTTTCTGCATTTTTTCTCTTGAATTTATTTAAAATTCTGACTGCGTCTTCAAAATTTCCGTCAGCATGTCCGAAAAATGCCTTTGACGATATGTATTTTTCGTTTGCTTTCAAAACAATGTTCCAGCCGTCATTACACATATATGCGCTGTTCATTTCAACATAGAGCATATTCTCCATAACACCTATTTCAAAATACCATCCCGATAAAGGCTCAATTTCAAAAAACCATATTTCATTCGTTTTCTTATTCCTTATAAAAATAAGAGGATAATGTTCGGAGGTAGTCTGACTGCCATTAAAGGACAGCTTCGCCGCCGACACGTTAACATGGTTTGACGCTCTGTAAATGCCAAGCTGTTCCAAGCTGTACTCATTCCACTGCGCCTCCCCCTGCCACGTTGACGAGCAAATATATACTGTATAGTCATCCCTGCTATATTCGCCTATTCCGTTAACAAGCGCAGAGCTTACATGCGTCAGCCGTATATCGGTACCGGATATATTTTCGGCGACAGTATATTGAACCGTTACTCCATCGGTTTCCTCACACTCACAATATGTCTTAATATTATTATGCAATTCCCCTGTTCCCGGAAAACCTGCAAGTGACCAATTTGAATAATCACCTTCAATTTTTATATTGTAATACGGCTCTTTTCTTTTAAATTCATTCATAATCATTTCTCCATTGATAAAATTGTTTAAATCAACACAGCACGCAAATATGTGCTGCGCTGTTTTAAGCTATTTTCTGTTCATATGCGTTTTTGAGTAGAGATTTCTGTAATTTGTAGGCGTCATTTTTTCATGGTACTTGAAATAATTGACAAAATCGGCGCAGTCGCTAAATCCAATCATATTTGCTATTTCCGTAACATAAAAATTTGTATTGCACAACAAATCCTTAGCTTTGTCTAATAAAAATATATTTATAATATTCTTCAGACCTTTTCCGTAATGCTTTTTTGCCATTTTGGAGATATATTCCGGATTAAATCCAAAATGCGCTGCCACTTTGCTAACCGTCAGCTTAGCGTCTACATTTACTCTTACCCATTCGTAAATTTCATCAATAACCTTTTGATTATTATTGTTTAAACGAGAAGACATTATAAGCTGCGCCACTATATATTTTACATATGTGTCCAATATATACTGAGGGCAGATTTCCCTTGACATATTGCTTAAATGATTAAGCTCTTTAAAAATATAGGCATTTGAAAAATTCCCTGTGAAAAACGGCATTTCAAGGTCAAGATTTTCTGCCATAAAATGAACCCAATAAAAAGAGGTTTTAGATGATTTCTTAAATCCCCAATGCGCAACATTGGGCGGTAAGATTATAATATCCTTCTTATGAGCGGTAATATAAGTGTCTTCTTCTCTGATGTTTACCTCACCGCTCACTACATATATTATTTCATATGATTTTTCTATCCGCCGAGGGTGTATCCACTCGCCTTCCAATTCAAATAAGCCCATTCCGGCAAATTCCAAATCAAACATCTAAAATCTCCCTCCTCCTTTAGACAATACCTGTTGTATACATCGAAAACTTTATTTTGTCTTTATCCACACTTCCATTTCGGAATCGCGCCGCCACGTTTTTCCGGCGGATGCATAATCAATCATTTTTAACTCATTATTATCAAGCTGAACAGTACAGTTGCACAATCCGCCTAAGCCTGCATCAAGCAAATTTATATCAAGCTTTTGTTCTATTATTTCCAATGCTTTTCCCACTTCGCCAAGCCTTGCATCATTCGTAAGCGCAAGCGGTCCGTAAAGAACAGCTATATGCTTTTGGCTTTCACTGTCATTCGGATTTTCCATTCCGTGAACAAGTCTTAAATTCATATCAAAGCTAATTTCGATTTTATCGCCCTTGCTCCAGACACGTTTTATATCAAGCATACCTCCTGCTTTTACTCCATTCACAACTTCGCCGTTTATTTTAACGCTTGTGCATTTAGCAAAACACGGAATACGAAGTGATACGGTAAATTCCTCGTTCATCTCAGACTTTACAAATATATCAACCTTTTCCCTTGACGGATAGTCAGTCTTAATTTCAAAATCAACCTTTGTTCCGTTTTTCGTGTACATACTCGCATTTCCCGGAATGTACAGCATAAAATTAAAACCGTTTTCGCTGTTTAATACGCTCATCTGAGGAACTAAGCCTATACCAACCGCACCTATTGCTATGCAGCAGCCACAATACGCTGTTTTGTTCCGCATTGGTTTAAAACCACCAACAGCTTTTCCGCGAATATCTATGCGTAACGGGCTGTAACTGTCAAAAATCTGTCCGCGTTTATGCTTTGCATGATGAGTATTATATACATTTCTGTAATAAGCTTCGTCAAATGTCGCTTCGTCTCCGCAAAGCTGTCCTTCTGTATTGACCGCGCCGTATAACGCATTATACACAGATTTTTCAATCTCATCTCCATACACGCTGTCGCCCGTAAGAAGAAGCAGTTTAAAGCATAGCCTTATCCACGTTACCGTTACGCAGGTTTCCTGCATAAGCCCCGAATAGCCTGTATATGTTTGCATAAGCACTGAATGGTTAAACAGTTCATGCTTACAGCCTGCTGAACCGATTATTGTTATTTCCGACTCTATAAGCTTCTTTGCAAAATTCTTCGCGGCTATTTTCCATTTTTCAATCCCTGTCACCCTATAATACTCTATAAGACCGTCAAAGCAGGACATAAGCTCATATGCCTTTGTGACGGGATATTCATACGGATACAGCTTATCCTCATACGCCGCTTCAAATATATTAAAGCCCTTTGCTCCTCCGTTATTTACTATATATTCCGCAAAATCAAGATATCTTTTATCACCCGATATGCGGTATAGCTTCACCGTGGGTTCAAGTATTGACGAAGAATTTATTCCGCCCCATATTTCAGAGGTGTCTGTTATGTCCGTCATGTTTTCACCTGAACCGATATGTCTGATGATATAATCTAACTGACGTCCGGCAGTTTTCAAAACCAAATCTGCAAGTTCAATATTATTGCATATTTCATAAAAATATATCAGTCCAAGCAATACATATTTACGTCCCCATATATCCCATCCATGAAATTCATTTTTTTTGCTGTATGTGGCAATTCTTCCGTCACTGTCAGAATGTGATATGACAGTTCTTACAGTATGTTCAAGAATATCGTAAAGTTCCTTATCTTTTGTGTATTGATAAACAACGCATGCGCCGCGCATAAGCTTACCCCAATATTCGCAGCGCCAGCCGTTATCTTCATCATCTACCGTATCAGAAAACTGCTCTGATACCATATTCCATAGTTCTTTATCTTTAAGCTGAACTCTTTGGGCAAGTCTTATCATATCATCGGCAATACCTGTATATGAAAACTCGCCTCCCGTTTTCAGAACATCTGAAATACTATTACTCATTATAATATCCATAGCCTTTCCGCCCACAAATAGTAATGAAAAATCCTAACCGCCTTATCGTGGGCAGATAAGGCGTTAAATGGATATTATTGCCCATCTGCGTTTCCGCCAAAGGCGAAAATTTCGCAGGGGCATTTAAATCTATTAACGTGATTTTTCACGTTAATTTCCTCCCTATTTCAGATTGAACCATACAATCATATCGCTTTCACCGCGATTTGCATGACAGCTATACGGTATAAGCTTTACGCTTATTTGCTCATATTCATCGTCACTAAGTTTATAATACAAATCCTTATTTTTTGACTTTCTGTAACCCTTAGCTGTTATGACATTCGTTCCGTATGTTTCATCATAATCTATCTGAGTTTCAAGATTATCGGCAAGTCTTATGGAATATACATCGCCATTGTCTATACCCTCAATACAATATACCATTGGTCCGTACTGCAAAGCCGCCTTGCCGCAATCTGCCCGAACATTTGTATTCGCAGTCACAAGCACAGGCTTCATTTCAAATTCTATCGTAAAGTTCGCAGACGGATTTTTTATATTCATATAACCATTTTTCATCTCGTATTGCTCATTAGTCAGCACCTTATCACACCATGAGGGAATACGGATATTAAGCTCATCTATATTTTTAGCGGTAATATTTATTTTACCGTCACAGGGGTATTTCGTTTTTACCCGTATAATATTTTCTCCGTCAGTTATTGTGCTGTCCATAAACTGATTTATATAATACGCACCATCCTTAACCGCATACGCAAATCTCTGAATTGATGCCATAATACGGTTTATATTAGGCGGACAGCAGGAACATTCAAACACCTCTACTCTTTGAGTTATCGGCAAATGCTCCTCTGTTGTCGTACTTCTGTTTCTTTTATAGGTTTCAAGATTAACCTCCAGAGGATTTTCGTAGAAAAACTTCTTTCCGTCAAGAGAAATACCGTCAAGCATGCCGTTAAACATACTTCGCTCCACTATATCGGCATATTTTACATCATTGTCAATTTCAAGCATTCTTTGTGCAAACATCATCAGCGCAATAGACGCGCACGTTTCGCTGTATGCGCTTTCATTAGGAAGGTCATATGGTATTGTAAAAGCCTCTCCCATAAAGGTTGAGCCTACTCCGCCTGTAATGTACATTTTTTGATTAATAATGTCGGATATGAGCTTTCTGCATGCTTCAAGCATATTATCATCGTTTGTTTCCTTCGCATAATCAGCCATTCCGCAGTACAAATACAATGCTCTGACCGCGTGTCCTTCTGCACTGTCCATATCTCTTACAGACACATAATCCTGACAGTAATATTCCGTTGACTGCGGCACGCAGCAATAATCCTTTTTATTGGCTCCGCGCTTGTCAAGGAAAAAACCTGCAAGTTCTAAATACCGTTTCTCATTAGTGCATTTATACAGCTTTATAAGAGCCATCTCAATACACTCATGACCGGGTGTAGTAAACACCGCTCCGTCCTCTTCTTTAAAAACTTTATAAATTAAATCGGCATATTTTTTCATACAGTTTAAGAACTTGTCTTTCCCTGTTGTCTGATAGTATGCAACTGCCGCTTCCATAAGATGTCCGGCACAATATAATTCATGCGAATTTCTGTTTGTAAACCGTTCCTCACCGCTTACAGTAAAATATATATTGAAATAACCGTCATCCCATTGGTTTTTCTCTATCAGGTCTATTATTCCGTCAACTCTTTCCTCTAAAACAGAATTTGGTTCACTTTTTATTATGTATGCAACCGCTTCTATCCATTTAGCAACATCGCTGTCCCAATAATAATGCGGCTGATTATCCATTCCCTGCTTCCAATCACATTTAAATGCACCAATTCTGCCCGTATCATAAAACCTGTTCCAAACCGAATATATGGAAACATCTTCATTTAATTTCTGCTTATTCTTCCAAAAACCGTCTTCAAGTCTTACGCAATCGTATTCTATACTTTTCACTTCATCACCTCATCAATTTTCACTGTCAATATATTTTATTATTTCACTGCACAAAAGCAAATAAGTACCGATTGCATAATCATTGGACGCATTTTTATCCACAGGACCCGGACGGTCTGCAACCACCTGCACATATCCTATCTTACCGTCTTCAAACACGGCTGTCTTGTTGAGACCGTCAAAGCCTTTTTCAACCGCTTTAAAATACTGCTCGTCAAGTATGCCAAGATTTATACCCAGCATATACGCGTATAATATAAGCACAGTACCGCTTGTTTCCGGCACATCAAATTCCTGTGGGTCTATTATGCTTGTTCGCCAAAAGCCGTCCTCCTGCTGCCACTTCAAAAGTGCTTTGGACATGTCTTTGAATATTTTTAAATATTCGTTATAATATTTATTATCCTTCGGCAAAATCTCCAAAGTCCTTGCAAGTCCTGCAAGAACCCAGCCGTTGCCACGTCCCCAAAACACCTTCTTGCCTGATGCGGTCAGCATTTTATCCGGAAGAAACCGTTCATCACGATACCACATAGCCATTTCCTCATCATAACAGCCTCTCTCTTCCTTTGCATTCAAAAACAGCTTATATACTTTATCAAAATAGCGGCTGTCATTCATACGAACACCCATCATATTGTAATACGGCAGAGCCATATATATGGTATCAACCCACCACCAATAATCATTATTTGTGTCTTTAAGGACTACTTCCATTCCGCTTATCATATTTTCCATTGTTCCGTTTGACGGGTCAATTTCCATAAGCTTTAAATAGCTTTGTCCGCATATCTTATAATCGGCATTTTTATATGCCCAATCGGATTTGTCATCATAGAAACTCCAATTATTATCATTCGCCCATTTTAAAGCATACTGATAATATGTTTCATTTTTTGTAATCTCATAAGCTGCAAGGCAGCCTATAAAATACGCTCCGCGCTCCCACGAACAGTCGCCCGATTCAGGATTTTCCTTTATCCAATAATCATTGGTCTTTATAATAAGGTCTTTAATTTCATTCTTATTAATCACTTTTATGTCTCCTTGATAGCAACCCACAAATTGCGGGCTGCTTTATAATTTTTATTCGCTCATATATCTGTCATACGCCGCCTGTTGAATTTTAGTAGCTTCTTCAAGACCAAGCTTATTTAACTCTTCCAAATAGCTGTCAAATGTAGCCGTTACATCAGCGGAACCGAATATCCACTGCTGACATCTTTCACTTCTAAAAGTATCAACATTTGTCATTATCTCATTAAATTTCTTATATTCATCCTCAGAATATGAAAGTGCGGGGAATTTAGGAGCAAGATAACCGTTATCTATATATAAGTCAGCGCCCTTTTTAGCCTCTTCGGTCATCCACTGTTCCTCATATGCAAAATCCTGCTCATATACAAGCGCACATGCGCCAAGCTCTGTTAATATCTGTATAGCAGTTTTATCACCGTGAATCACGCTGTCCTTAAATACAGGCTTACCGTCAACCAAATCGTATTGCTCACCCTCAATACCAAAGTTCATCAGACGGCTTCCTGTTTCTGAGAACAAGAAATCCAAAAGCTTTATAGCATACTCCTTATTTTTGGAATTTGCTCCGATAGCACATCCCTGAGTTATAGCAACATCACGTCTTGTATATTCCTTATGACCAACATTGGGCGGAGCAAATGCAGTCAGCTTAAAGTTTGGAACATCCTCTGCAAGAATATCATTAAACTGCGCTGTACTCGCAAACCAATCATGTACTATACCACCAACATTATCTCCAAACAACTTATCTCTTGACTTTGCGCCTCTTGTATAAATTTCGGTATCTATAAGACCTTCCTTATACCACTTTGCCATATTTTCGTATGCAGTTTTAAATTCAGGTCTTGTCGGTCCGTAATATACTTTCCCGTTTTCGTCAACGCTCCATTCTGGAGTAGCATTAAATATAAATGTCAAATCGTCCACAGTTCCGAAACGGTTTAAATACGGTATTTCATCCTTTTGTCCGTTTCCGTTTGGGTCCTGCTCCTTAAATGCTTTCATTACCTGATAAAACTCCTCAGGTGTTTCCGGAGCTTTTAAGTTTAATTTATCCAGCCAATCCTGTCTTATAAACCAACCTGATGAGATTGTATCAGGATTTACTCCGCACATATAATAAATATGTCCGTCATAATTGGTAATAAATGAACTGATTTCCTTGCGCTCAAGCTGTTTTTTCAAATTAGGCGTTTCATCGCTTATAAGCTCGTCAATCGGTACAAACGCCCCGTCCGGACCGTATTCTGTTGCAAACTTCTTCATATTCGTACTGAATATCAAATCAGGAATATCGCCTGACATAAGCATAACATTCATCGCCGTATCAGCATCACTGTTAGCAGATGAGGATACTGTCTTGATTTTTATATTTGTCATTTCCGCAATTTTTTGCCACATCTCTGTATCATCAAGTCTTGTGTCATTCATAGAAAATAACGTAAGCTCTGTCATTTCAGGCGCTATTAAATATTCTGAATTGCTGTTTCCCTGTATTGCGTTATCGGCGTCTTTATTTCCGCATGATGATACCATTACGCTCATCATTACAGCCGCCATTGCAATACTTATAATCTTTTTTGCTCTTTTCATAATTAACCTCCTTATATTTACCCATTAAATATTATTTACTCTTTAATTCCGCTGCCGAAATATATGGTTTCATATTATCATCCCAGAAAAATGCCTTTACTGTAATTCCCTCTGTTTCCTCAATATTTTCTGTTAACTCAAAATCTGTTTCTCCCATAGCTTGCTTTTCTTCCATTTTTACTTTTTGAAGAACTCCATCCTTATAAACGGCAATAATAAGTCTTCCTGTCTGCACCTGCATATAAGACGGCACAAACATATTTACATACGCTTTTATTTCTCCTTCTGAAAGTATATTGCTTTCGATACCGTTCATATAGGTTATAATATCATCACATCTAAATTCATCAGGCTTGGGCGACTCACTCGGTTCAGGTGATGCGCTTGGTTCAGGTGATGCGCTTGGCTCCGGCAAGTCCATTTTTATATAAATATATTCTAATGTTTTACCGCTTGGCGAGCTTATAACTGCCACATTATCGTCAGAAAGTTTTCCTAATACGTCTTTGTTTGATGTCATAGAGTCAATTACCTTAATTTCACAATCAGTAATTATATTTTCCTTTATCTGTTCCGCCGTCTTCTCTTGGGTAAAAGTCATTGTTTTACTGCCTTCATCAAATTCAATATCCGCGCCGCTTACACTGTATGATATTTTATCCCGTTCTGCTGACATATATGTTCCCTCATACATGTCCACATCGCAAACCGCAACTGAAATATCACGCACACCCGACTCCGAGCTTCCATTTATTCCTGCAAGCACCTGTGTCCACCTATTTCCGAATATCCAATCGGTCAGTCCTGCGGAAAATTCATATCCGTTAATGAATACTCTGCTTTCAGAAGCTTTGTAATGTTCTTCAATAACAATTCTGTACCATTCCCCATCTTTAGCTTTTAGCCCCGTATCATTACCGTTGACATATATTTTCCCGTTTTCAAATTTGACAAAATCCACTGTTTTATCCCACAACCATGCCGATTCGTTTGCTGAAATATATGAAGTGATTTTTGCATAATCGGCATTTTCGTTATACTTCATCGACAATTCCAAAGTTCTCACTTTACCAGCCGAATTTGTATTATATGCATAGAAAGGAATTACAAGTCCTGCTTCATCTTTTATAGAATACGGTACGTCAAGAAGTTCAGCACCGGTCGCTTTTTTCCCCTGTTCCTTGCCTGCCGCCGCTTCTGTATCTGATTTTTTATATGTATACTCCGCAAAATTGTCCGGATTTACAAGTTCCGTTTCAAAAACAGGTTCTTCTTTGTCCGCAGTCCAGTCAGCAACATTTGTATTGCTCACACCGCCGTTCGACTCCTCTAACAAGGATATTTTAACAGTTATTACAATATCGTCTGCTCCTTCAAGCTTATAATTTATCTTAGTAACGTCATCATGCTTTGTATATTCAATCTGAGGTGATGTTGGTAAAGGCTCAGCATTCATTTTACCAAGCACTGACTTTTCAGAATTGGTCCTGAAACGCATAAGAAGCTTTTTGCCATCCTGACTTATTATTGCAGTATTGTTATCTATGATTTCAATATCTCCTCTTGTGTGCATAAACCAATGCAAAGTAGATTTTGACTTAAGGCTTATTTCGTCTCGCACAGTCAGAGTACGACGTGCGTCCGACAATCTGTAACCCCTGATGTAGCTATTAACATCATCCTTGTACGAAGCAGACAGGTCAATGCTCGAATATACTCCGTCAGCTCCGCTTACAGGTTTTGTAACTTTAGCAAACGCATCAATATCCATTTCAAGCTGGTCATCGGGATTTATGACTACTATATTATGTCCCTCGCCTTTACGGGTATAAAACCATCTTGAATTATATCCGGCAAGAATTGCGGGGTTTTCACTGTCAGGCAGATAACTAAGCATTTCCTTGCCCAAATCCACAGACCAGCGCACTCCGCCTATAGACCATATAAATGTTCCGACATCTACATGGTCATGCGCATTATTGGAATAGCCTCCGTGAAAGGATAACCATGCCGAATTATCACTTTCCCAATTTTCTCGCATGGATACAAATTCAGTTTCCCTAAAATAATAATCTTTCTTTAAGTTGATTCCTTCTCCTTCTTCAGCACCCGACTTAAACCATATAATATCCATTACTTCAGGCTTGATACTGTATTTAACCATTCTGTCAGCACGATACTTCATTAAATCATCATCGCCGTAAAGCTTAGCCATATAAAACTGACCTGAATTTTGAATTATGTTGTCATCTGCCGCATGAAAATTATTAGGCTTACCGGCAGGGGCC
>CAJTPP010000005.1:17918-19006 GCA_910578235.1 uncultured Clostridia bacterium
AATGCCGGCTGAAAATACGAATACTGTTTTAATCCCATATATTGTTCCGAAAAGGTTTCATTCATAACCGTTTCATAACTGCTCATAAACAATGATAAATGACTTAACAAAAAGCTCCAATACTCTGTCCCTTCGTACCATGCCCCATCAGGAGCAAATCTGTACCATGGAAATTCTATTGAACGCAGTGCATTATGAAGCACTTCCATTGCAAAATCTATATTATATTCTGCTGTCGCAAGCGCCAAATTAGCTATACCGCTGTTACAAACAATTCCCCAATTTGTTTCAGTATTGCACCAAAAATCATTATACGACGCTATCCCTGTGTATCCTTCATTCGCCGTTTTAAGAGCAAGTTCCTGCGATTTTTTCGCTATATTATCTCGCTGTTCCTGCGTCATGGCATCATAAAGCCAATCATAACCTATTGCCGCCGCAGATGCAAGAATTGCAGTGTCAAGATAATGATCAGGATGCCAGTCGGGGAAAGAGCATATTGCCTCAAGTTCCTGTATTCCTCTTTGAGAATAGCGCTCTTTTCCCGTCATCTGATACGCAAACCCCAAATACTGAAGTCTTGACAATGCGCTGTTTGATACATCCAGCAACCTTCCGTTATCAATCTTGTATGCAACGGGTTTTTCATTGCATATAGTATTTGCCGTTCCCAATACTTTTGAATACCATTCTTTTTTCAGCGTATCGGTTTTTACTTCCTGCTTTAGTCTTGTAAAATCATCTTTATGTGCTATAAGTCTCGGATGTTCCGAGCCATTTTGCGTATTTTGCAAAAACTGCTGTTTAAGCAACTCTGCCGATTTCCTTTCAAAAAACAAATACAAATTTGCATCTTTAATACCCTTGCTTGCTTTATTTGTTCCTTCGCCTATAACAAGCATACCATGTTCATCATCAAAAAAGCCTCTTATATTTGCCGCATTGCCGTATTCAACGGCAGGAATATATAAAATACCATCTATTATTTCCGGAGGAACTGACAGTCTGTGTCTTTCACTTCCTGTTGTAAAATAGTCCAAGCCAATCTTCATAGTAATATTTCCGATAGTTATATATGAACCGTTTAA
>CAJTPP010000005.1:19027-32125 GCA_910578235.1 uncultured Clostridia bacterium
CTCCAAAAAAACTTTCAAAGGTTGATTGGTCTATCAATACGCCGTCATCTTTTATTACAGACGGTTTTACTGTGCTTTGCTTTTTATTGTCCAGATATATGTTGCTGCTGTATAATTGCAGTGCCTTCTTATCTTTAAGAAAATTTAAAGCATCGGTATCAGAAAAACGGTTTGTGCTATTCGTTTCAGCCAATACCTTTAAAACCGTTTTACCATTATTGGGTAATACTCCGACCGCACCGCTAAAAAGCAGTGCAGCCGATAGTATTAGAGAGAGAAGTCTTTTACAGTTCCTGTTTTTATTCATATTCACCTACATTCCGCAAAAGGCACATATGGTTTCATATTATTATCCCAGAAAAATGCCTTAACTGTAACTCCTGCTGTTTCAATAACATTTGTTGTAATTTCAAAGTCTGTTTTACCCGTAGCTTTCTTTTCTTCCATTTTTACACTGTGAAGCACACCATTCTTGTAAACGGCAATTATAAGCTTTCCTGTTTGCTCCGGCATATTGTCGGGTACATACATACTTGTCGTTGCCTTTACAGTTCCTGCCGCAAGCGTATTAGTCTCAGTATCATTTACATAGATTTTTATATCATCACATCTTAATTCGCCTGATGGTTTCGGTGATTCGCTGGGGTCAGGTGATGTACTCGGTTCCAGTGACTCACTCGGGTCGGGTGATGTACTTGGTTCAGGTGACTCGCTCGGGTCGGGCGATGTACTCGGTTCCGGCGACTCACTCGGGTCGGGTGATGTACTTGGTTCAGGTGACTCGCTCGGGTCAGGCGATGGGCTTGAACCTGTTCCTTCTGTTTTTATAGTATAATATTTACGAACCAAACCATTCGCAGATACCGCTATCAAAATATTACCGTCAGATAATGTATCGTCAACCTCTGCCGTATATGTATTATCTGTATATATTGCAGGCTGTGATGTACCGAAATCCATATTTTCAGCAAAGCTGTCTATTGCAGTATCCGCAGGAACAGTTATGCTTCCCTCTTCTTCATCTATTGTGTACTCTGTTGATGATATTTCAACAGAATTTTCAGTGTCTGCATAATATTCGCCGTAATATGTAATTGTGTCATCTACATAAACATGACCGTTTCTCACATCTCCGCTTTCCTTTTCAGCATATGCCGGCTGAATCTGAAACCAATCAATAGAGGTGATGTCAAACATATCGGAATCATGAAGTTTTTCGTTGATACCCAGCCATTCCTTAGTAACAACCTTTTCATTGTTTAAATATAAATCATATTTACATTCCTTCGGATAAATTGTAATTGCCACTCTGTACCACTGCTTCTCCTTAAAGGTCTTGTCAAAAAGATATGCACTTCCGCTGTTAACATCTCCGTCCTTCGACAGTACAAGCAGCTCCTGATACATAAGTATGTTATTACCTTTATCGTCCTGACATGTTGTATTACCATCTTTGTCAACAAAACTGCATCTTGTAACAAGCTTTATAACGTCAAAATCTCCATCAGCGCCGATTGAAAATTCCCGTGTAAAAGAGTCTGCACTGCAAAGATTAGCATTTGCCATGAAATTATATCTGTTTTCGCTTGCAACATTCGCCGGCAAGTTGCTTACGCTCATATCAAATGAATAATCTGTACTCTCCTTGCTGTAAATACCTGTTGTTACCCCTTTGTTTGCGTACGTGTCATCACCAAACATAGTATAAGCAGATGAAGCGTTAAAGCCGTCGCTGTCCACAATCATACTCTCTCTGCCCTGATAAATATGGAGATACTCAATCGTTTTTTTATCCGCAGACTTTAAAACAATAACATTTCCGTTTGAAACCGCTCCCGCTTCTTTCTTTATGTTGCTGTCGAGCGAGTCTATAACATATTTTTCTGCTTCAGTGTCTACATAACCCAGAACATCGCTTACCGTTGCATTGTCAGGTACAAGAAAACCTCTGAGCGTAGGCAGATAATTACCTCTTGACATGGTATATGAAATTGCCTCATTACCCGTTGGCATATATGCACCCTCATATACTTTTAAATCATCAATGGCAATGCCACCGTCCCTTGTTCCGGTTTTATCATTTGCCGTTATATTTCCTATAAACTGTGTCCATTTATTTCCCGAAATTCTGTCAGAGCCTGTTTCCTTAAAATTAGCGGTGAACATTTGACCGTTTATATATACTTTAGGCATAGTTGAATCATAATGTTCTTCAACTGCTATTCTGTACCACTCATTCGGTTTTGCAACTAAGCCTGTATCACTGCCGTTTACAAAGATTTTACCGTCCTTAAATATTACCCAATCCAAAACACCATCCCACTGCCATGCAGACGGGTGTCTTGACACATTTGAGCGAAGTAAAGCTTCATCAATATTTTCATCATATTTTACCGAAAGCTCCATTGTTCTTATTATATCTGATTTTGCTTCTCCATAAAAGTCATATGTAAAGTATGGCAATTCAAAACTTATATTGCCTGCCGTACCATAAGGCAGACCTGTGACTGATGCGGCATATATCTTATCATCCGCATCCTTACCTGATTTTCCATTCACTTGAGCCGCTGTGGCAGTATAGCCTTCCGCAACCTTGCCGCCGTTTGCCAAATTCAACTTCTGAGAGGCATCTGTAAAATCATAATTAGCCTTATAATCTATTGTTATGCTTTTAGTTTTTATATACACATACTCAATGGTCTTTTTATCTGCCGACCTCAAAACAACAACATCACCGTCAGCAACGCTTCCGCTTTCTTTTTTCACATTAGCATCAAGCGAGCTTACCATATACTTTTCAGCTGTTGTATCTATATATCCAAGCACATCTGAAACGCTTGTGTTTTCCATTACGGTTAACTCTCTTGTCGAAGCGGAATAGCTGCCGTTTGTAGTTGTATACGAAATGAGTTCATTGCCTGTCGGAGCATAAGCCTCATCATAAATCTTTAAATCGTCAATGATAATTCCTACATCTCTTGTCCCTGTTTTTTCAGACGCTGTCACATTCGCCATACACTGCGTCCAGCGGTTACCTGATATTCTGCCAATAGAACTTGTGTCAAACTCAGGAGCATACAACTTGCCATTTATGTATACCTTAGCCTGTGTTGTGTCGTAATGTTCTTCAACAACTATTCTGTACCACTCATCAGATTTTGCTGCCAGTCCTATATCCTTGTTGTTTACAAAGATTTTTCCTTCCTTAAATGTCACCCAATCAAGAGTAGTCCACCAGCTCCAAGCTGTCGTATTTGTTGAAATATATGACTGCAGCTTTGCTTCCTCAACATTTTCATTGTATTTAACAGACAGTTCCATTGTTCTTACTGCATCGGGCTGCGCCGCCCCGAAAAAATTATTTTCAAAATACGGAAGCTGAAAACTTACGCTTCCTGCCTGACTGTATGGCAATGCTGCAACAGTCGCCGCATATGCCTTGTCATCGATATCTTTTCCTGATTTTCCGTCTGTTTGTGCAGCTGTAATTGTATAATCTCCTATCTTGCCGCCGTTTGCAAGTCCTACCGTTTGGCTTACGTCAGTAAAATTGTAATCTGTCTTAACTTCTGCCCCTACTGTTACCTGTATCATTGCTGACAAAATAGTTGCCGACAATATAACAGAAACAAATTTTTTTATACTTGTTTTCATTTTCCTCTCCTATTCTTATACTATTGTGCATATTGTATCCGACAGCATATTGCTGTCAATTTTTACGTTCTTGTTAACCCACCCTCCTCTTTAAATATAATTTATCCTTTAGTCAAGTGAATATATTCTTGACGATATTGAACTTGGTCTTACAAGCGAACTCCACACATATACTTCAGCGCGGCATCCGCTTTCTATACTGACAGGCGATGTACTGAAAACTGTTTCACTTCTGCTCGATACTGCCGCTCTTTCTGTATAAGTATCAACTAACCGTTTACCTTTAAATATATTTGTTATAATATAACATTTATCTGATTTACCCGTTCGGTTAAATATCGTTCCTCTATTATAGATTTGTCCGTTTTCTTTTACAATATCAAGCTGTTTAATATCAATGTTATTATAATCTATTTTAAATTCTCCTGTTATTCCGTTAGGCATAATTCCGCCATCTGCCGTTGTTACTTTGTTCGTAAGAACCACCCTGTAATCATGGTCTGACCTAAGTTTTTCAGATAGCTTCAGTGTTATTGTCCGCGCACTGCTGTCATATGCAAGACTTTCATAATTTACTCGCTCATCTCCGCAGTACAGCAAAACGCTCTCACGATTCATTGTATTTTCCTGCAAAGCTGTATTCACGGTTACAATAAGATTTTCAGCATACGGAGATACTTTCGAGCATTTTGGAGTATCGTCATATCCGACAGCTGTTATTTGTGAAATAGGTGAAATGTAATCCACCGTCAGATTATCAAATGCAATCCCGCATGAAACAGGCTCTTTGTTTGGGAATTCCATTATCAATCTTGCATCTATCTGTTCTATACTGCGATTACCCATATTAAATTCATCTGCCAAAGGCTCACCATTTAAGCTAAACCAATATTTATGATTTTTTATATCCACCTTATATGTAATTGTGTACCACTCACCCGGAGTTAAATTCTGACGTACCGCTATGCTTCCTCCGTTTGCAAGAGTAAGCTGTCCTTCGGTAATAAGAACGTCCATACACAATACCGACTGAGTGGGATGCTTCATCATAAAATAGAATTGTCCTTTATCATTTACAAGATTTATATCCATTGTAATGGTAAATCCATCTCGCGTATTTGTTGTGCCAAGCCGTCCCCATGAACCATTTGCGTTTACTCCGTCAACTTCTTTACCGTCCGTTCTGAATAATACGACTGTTCCGTGTTCCTCGCCGTAGTCCTTGCTTGCAAGAAGCTGTGCGTCGCCGTTGAGGAAAAACGGTATCCCCGGTGATGTTGTTCCATCACTTGTATAGCTGTTGAAATCCGAGAAAAAGTATCTTGATGCCGTGTATCCTTCAAGAACCGTTATTGTTATTTCTTTTTCGGTGATGCCTCCGAGATTGTCCTCAGCGATGAATTTTACTGTATATATTCCGGCAGAAAGTGAGCTTAAATCAAGTGTTTTTTCTGCATCCGCAAAACTATCATAAAGCTCTCCGTTTATATAAATTTCTGATTGAACAACATTTCCGTCCGCATCTGAAACCGCAACAGTAATATTTTTTAGTTTTTCTGCTTCATATTCTCCTAAATTTGCAATTCCATTAACATCAATAACAGGCAAATCATTATGTAAAATATCAAGCGTAACTGTTTCTGAAACAGCTTTTCCTCCCATATTATCCGTAATCTCCGCGTATATTTTATATCTTCCGCTTTCGGCTGTGAAATCAAAGTCTTTCGGTTCTCCGTCATATTCTTGATATACAGCATTATTTACATAAATCTTCGTTGATGCAATTCCCGATGACGACTGCGCTTTTACTGTTATAAATGTACTTTCATTGTCATAAAAAGAGGTCTTATCCGCTGACAATACAACTGACGATGGTACATATGAACTGTCTGCCGTTGTAAATGAGGAGGATTTATTCTCCTCAACAACATTTCCGAATATATCTTTTACAGCCTTAACCGTGACTACATATTCCGTATCCGGCAAAAATCCGTTTTTAGGCGTAATTACAGCCTTGTTACCATCTCTTTCAGCTGAACATTCAATAGTTTCGCCGTTTGCTGTCAGCATAAAATTATCTGATGTAAACATCTCAGGTGAATTTATACCATCAAATGCCATAGTAATATTTTCTAACGAACTGTCAACAAACACCTCTCCGTCAGCCGGATTAACCTTAAATCCGGCATTCTTGTCACCTGTACGAAAATCCGTTATACTCCACTCCGATTCAAGCGTTGATGTTTTACTTGACGATGTGTTTCTGAAAAGTACACGCATTGAGGAATAGTTGAACTTTTTCCACTTTGAGCCAAGCTCGCCCGAATAGATTTTTTCTCCGTTGAGCCATACAACAGCAAAACCTGTTTCGGGGATTACCCCTATATCAAACGTGTATTCCTGATTTTCCGACAATGTATCAGCAGCGGTTCCAAACACTTTTAATGATGTTCCCGTTATATTTATAAGTTCCGTTGTTATTAGACTGCTGTTTTGCAAGTTTAACCTTCTGACAATACCATTATCTGTACCCGTAAAGGTTGTATTAAAGGATATACAAATTTGTTCATTTGCAGAAAAATCAAAAATCTTTTCTGCATTTGCCTTACCTTCATTTCCTTCTGTCTTAAAATACATTTTTATGCTGTCCTCATACGCAGTCACCTGTGATGAACCCTCAGGAAGCGTTGTACACTCCCACCCGCCGTCCGCATATACACAATATGACGCCGTAAGCATGACGGCTATTATCGGCATTATTAACACAAGCAGTCTGCTTTTTTTAATTATTTTTAACATTTAATAATCATCCTTTCAATATCGCGCTGTTTTTACTGCTTTATTTTTTTTGCAATGCCATAAATTCAATCACATTATTCCATTCGTTTACATTACTTCCGTGACCTATGTACTTTATGTACCTCGCTTTTACCGCACTATCCGGAACATATACGGCTGCTTCTTCCGTATTGCCCTTTGTTGTTGCCGACAATACCTTTTTAAAGTTCCTGCCGTCATCTGAAACAGCTATATCAAAGCTGAACTGACGCTGATTTCCCATCCACAATGCAACAGCAAAGGCGTCTATTGTTTTCTGCTCTCCAAGGTCATAAATACACCATTCGTTTACTCCGTTTGCGCTCCAGCGTGTGTCATAATCATTATCACAGCTATGGTCTTTTGTATTGCTTATTCCTTCTTCTATCTGCTCGGAGCTTGCATCAACCGCCGTAAGCTTATAACTGTTATATACATCAATATTTGTGTTGTCATATTCGTTCACTTTGACTGTATATGTTGTTACTGCACCGTTTTCATCCTGCAAATGTAAAAGCACAATATTTTTATCGTCATAACTCGTATAGGTTTCAGTAGTAACTTTATCTTCACTTCCCACCGTAATTACGGGAGCCTTGCCGTTTATATCTTCTGACACGCTGTAACTGAACTTATCAGGTGAGAAATCCTTTATAAGCTCTCCATCAGCATATATTCCCGTAACACGCTTTGTTCCGTATTTATATTCAGATTTCGGTGACGCTGTTTTTATTACATTATCCCACTCGGCAATATCCGAATTTAATACACTCGTTTCACTTCCTGCTTCACCAACAAGGGAAAGCTTTACAGTTATATTTACATTTCCAGAACCGCTGATTTCATAATTTATTTTTGAGATTCCTGTATTCTCGCTGTTTTGGAACTTAGGAGATTCAGGCAATCCGACAGCATCCATAGCTGTCAATTTTGCATTCGGTGAATTTGTTATAAACTGCATTTTCAGTGTCTTTCCGTCCTGATATATCAATGCTGTATTGTTATCTACAATTCGTATCTCGCCTTTTGTGTGCATAAACCAATGTATAACTGAATTAGCTTTCAGCTTTATTTCATCACGAACTGTAAGCGTCCGCTGATTATCAGTCATTAAATATCCTCTTGTATAGCTGTTCACATTTGCCGCATAAGCAGTTGACAAATCTATTTTTGAATAACTGCCTCCAACTCCGCTTACAGGCTTATATACTTGTGCAAATGCGTTTAAATCATGCTCAAAGCTATCATTTGGATTTATGACTACAATATTATGTCCCTCACCTTTTCTTCTATAATAAAGTTTCGGGTCGTATCCTGCTTCAACAGCCGGATTATATGTCGAGTAACTTAACATTTCCCTTCCGGGGTCAATAGCCCATCTTACTCCGCCGATATTATAAACAAATGTGCCTACATCAATATGATCATGAGCCGTATTTGAATATCCTCCGTGGAAAGATAACCATGCAGAGTCTTTTTTGTTCCAATCCTCACGTATTGAAATAAATTCTGTTTCACGGAAGTATTTTGCATTTTCGAGATTTATTGATGAATTCTCTGTTTCCAATCCTGATTTGCACCATAACAAGTCAAAAACGCATGGCTGAATATTAAATTGTTTCATTTGATTTATTCTGTACAGCATCAGAGACGGGTCATTATATATCTGTGCCATATAGAACTGCCCTGTATTCTCCGCCATTGCTTCATCTGCATCATGGAAATTATTCGGCAGTCCGTCTGCATCTTGGAAGTATGCTTGAAAATATGCGTATTTATCCGTACCCATATAGCTTTCTCCGAAAGGCTCGTTCATTACCGATTTGTAGCTGCTCATAAACAACGTCATATGAGTAAGCAAATAGCTCCAATATCCTGTACCCTCGTACCATGCGCCGTCCGGTGCAATCCTGTACCACGGACTTTCTATCGCAATCAGTGCGTTACGCATAATTTCCATTGTTTCGTCTGTATTATACTCTCCTATTGCCATTGCAAGATTTGCAATACCTCCGTTACAGATAAAGCCCCAATTAGTTTCTGTATCGCACCAGAAATCATTAAACGCAGCACTTGCATAATATGCTGACTTAGCAGTTTCCAAACCGTGTTTATATGCGGCTTTAACTATGTTTTCCCGCTGTTCATCAGTCATAGATTCATATAGCCAATCATATCCTATCGCAATTGCCGACGCCATTGTGCCTGTATCCAAATAATGGTCAGGATGCCAATCAGGGAAAGCGCATATTGCTTCCATTTCCTTTATTCCTCTTTCGGCATATTTCTTATCCTTTGTCATTTGATACGCAAAACCGAGATATTCAAGTCTTGAAAGTGCAGAATTTGAAACGTCAAGTAATCTGCCGCCGTTTATCTTGTATTCAAGCACACTTTCATTAACTATGTTGTCCGCCGATGCTATTACTTTTTTATACCATTCAGATTTCAAAGAATCGCTCTTGACCTCATTTTTCAGTCTGTCAAAATCGTCTTTATAAGCTATAAGACGAGGATGCTTCGCTCCGTTGTCTGTGTTTTTCAAAAATTGTTCTTTTAATTCTTCTGTTGATTTTCTGTCAAAGTACAAATATAAATTCGCCTGTTTCAGCCGCGCATCATTCGCATCGAGATTGTTTCCTATAACTATCATTCCATGACCGTCATTAACAAAACCTTTTATGTCTGAATATTTACCATACTCCTCAGCAGGTAAATATAAAATTCCGTCAATTTTTTCAGGCGATGCTGACAAAATATATTCCTTGCCTCCCGCTGTCATTTTATCCGAGCCTATGGCCATCTTTGCGGTATTACCGATAGAAATACTATCACCGCTCAAATTAACATCTGTACTGAAAAAGCTCTCAAACGTATTTTCATCTATCAGTGCAGTATCATTTTTTATAACTGACGGATTAGTAAGGTCTTGTTTATTTCCGTTCCAATATGCCGTATTACCGTATAAGTGAATTGCTTTCTTTCCTCTTAAAAAGCTTACGGCACTTGTATCAGAATATCTGCTTTTTGCCGTTACCGCAGCATCATCAATATTTCTCGGTTCACTGCCGCCGTATACTGCAAGATTATCTATATCAATCGTTCCGTAACTGCTTCCTCCGACATATATTCTCCATATTGAAAGATTTGTAAAATCAGCATTAAATTCCTTACTCTCTGCTATACACTCTCCGTCAACATATACAGCATAAGTATGCTTTGCAACGTTTACTGCAAGACTGACCTTATACCATGTGTTTTTTCTAAGCTGCTTGGACGAACCCTGCGCTATAACAGTGTCGCCTTTAATAGTTAACGGAGCAACATTCACCTGCGCTGACGCTGTGGTATCTCGCATATAAAAGAGTGTTTCGGGTATATTTTTATTAAAACGAACATCACACTCCATTATAACTCTCTTGGTAGTCTGACCTATTGTCATATCTATCATAGCGTCATCAGAGGTTTCTTTTGTAAATCTTACAAAACCCCCGTCATTTTCTTCAATAAATTCAATTTTATTTCGCTTTGCCAGCTTTGTCATTGACATTGAAGATGAAGAGTTAAGTTGATTTTTGTAGTATATTTTATCTGCAAGTCCGCTTTCGTCCTCTGGCTCATAGTCTATTGACATATCATTATAAAAAGCGGATGTTTTTTTATTTATGTATGTATTTCCATCATAAACTCGTATATTATCCAAAAACAGCCTGCTGTCTTGTTTATTCGCATAAGTAGAAATCGCAATTTCCGAGACATTTGGCAATGACGAACCCATATCATGCCTGTAATAAACCATTTTTCCGTTAAAAGCCAATGAAAGAAGCTTCAATTCCGTATCAATCATTACAGAAACCGTAGACATAAGATTTGAATTTATTCCGCCTATAATTCTTCCGTCTTTTGCTTTTAATCTGCCCTTTTCATCAATAGCAATTAAATCCTCGTTTGTTCCTGACGGATTTGTAAAGGCAATTTTTCCTTCCGCAGGTGCGCCCTGTATTCTCATATCAAACTGCATAGTGTATTTTGAGCTTGTTTGATATTCGGGTAAAAATATTTTTACTATGTTATCTGTGTTTCCGCATTCAACAGTATATGATTTGTTTTTCGAGCCATCTTCAACCACTCGCGCGCTTGAACTTCCATCAACAGACACATTCTCTGACTGGTCATTTGTCACAGCATCGTCAAAACCTATATCAACCAAATACTGTGCGGCGGCTTTTACAGGAATAACCGATAAAATCATTACTGCGATTATCATAAATACCACAGTGCGTTTTAATATATGCAATTTCATTTTTCTTCCTCCCTCCCGCATTATTCATAAATTATACAGAAATTACTCGTTCCGTAATACTGTTTAACAACTATATAACTTGCTTCATTTCCTGAATTTAAATATGTTTTTATATTATCTTTTGTTCCCGTTCTTACTTCCTTTGTCTGTGTATTAAATATAGCTATATTGTCAGGGATTTTTACGTTTATCAGATTTGAATTTCCATAGTCATACCCATTTTCTCCTGCCGTATTGGATATAAGCGCCCATGAATTTTCGTATGAATATACACTTCCTATCTGATAGTGACAATCTGTGCTTCTTATATTAAAATATCCAAGATTATCCCCAACATTCGGGCTTCTGTCCTTACCAACAAATTCAACCACTGCTGCTATAATTTCATCATTATTAGCCGTAAATCTTACTATATCACCCGGAGCAATCTCAGCTTTTTGCCGAT
Source organism: uncultured Clostridia bacterium (assembly GCA_910578235.1). Taxonomy (GTDB): domain Bacteria; phylum Bacillota; class Clostridia; order UBA1381; family UBA1381; genus Hominilimicola. Next base: position 30,247 of record CAJTPP010000005.1, read on the forward strand.
ACTTTAAGATTTCAAGACCGTCTTTAAGATAATACTCTTTGAATTGTCCGTTTTCCCAGCCGGTTATCATCGTTTTAACTTCATCATCATCTGTAACGGCTAATGTTACATCTTCTACAAGAATAATCTTCGGGCTGGTTCTATTGATACTTGTTTCATTATTATCTGCATACACTACTAATGCTTCAGCTGTTCCGTCCAAGCCCACATTGTATGCTTCTATTTTTCCATCATCTATAAGTCCGTCATTAAAAGAATATCCGATTGCATATGAATTTTCATCATCCCCTTGTTCAGGGACTCTGAAAATTAAAGTATTCTGAATATTAAAATACGGATAAAATCCTGATACTCTATAATAGTATTGACTTGCAAATGATTGCCTTACAAGACTGTTCATCTCATCAACGGATTTTGATTTGTCTATATAACCGTCTGCTTTACTGCTGAAATCAATATACTTTACCTTATTATCCGCTGACAGTGAATACTTAATTAGTTGTTTTTTCCCTGTTGCGGTAATTATATTCAGCACATCTTCTGTCTTTGTTTTTTTACCATCGCATATAAGCTTATCTTCGCATGCGAAGTATTGCATTTCTCCATTATCAGTGAATATTTTAAGTCCGATATCATCGCCGTTATCTTCAAGCCATGCATTTACCAAATATCCGTATTTCATAATATTTTCAGTATAGCTCGATGCAACTATCTCGTCATTTACACCAAGATACAAATCCGCGTTTCTTCCCGCGCGTATCCCGTCATAATCATTTGAAATAAAATAATCAGTCATGTAATATTCCTTACCGTCAATACGCATTTTATCATCTGTCAGAGAATCAATCTTTCCGCTCACAAGTCTACCCATAATTATAATATCAATAAACTTACTGTCGGCTGAACGCTTAACTGCCAATATCGAACCTTGAGAGATTTCTCCTAAATCACATTCTCTCTGTTCTTCATCACTGTATACAGAATAAACAACATCATCCTCAAATCTCAATTCTTTATCTGCACCCCGTGTATCGCGAATTATCTTATCTGTACGGTCAAATGATGCGACCTCCATATAATAGTAATCTTCTATTATGATGTAATCAAAATTTCTGTCATCGTTGTTATCAACAACCTTTACCGAGCCGCATATATTATTTAAATCGTCTAAATTATAGTCATAATATACTCTGCCGTTGTATATAACCTCTGCGCTTCTGTTTAGCTTATATTTCTTACGTCTGTTATTTTCATCGTATATATATCCATCGCTATACTCAAAATCTCTGCTTTTAAATTCAGCGTCTGAATTTTCTTTCCTTTTGCATACATAGACTACCTCCTGCTGTCCGTCTTTACTTTCTGTAATGTATGCGTCAACAGAGTATCCGAGATATTTATTAAAATCATCGGAAATATCATATCGTGTACCTCCGATACCGATAGTTCCCGACAATGATGAAGGGTCAGTATCCATTTGCGAATAACTGCCTGTCGATGTATATTCGTTCGATGTGACAATTCCCTTTATCTTTTCTATGTTGCGGTATGATTTAAGCACATTTCCGTTTCCCTGTTTATAATTACTCCCGTCCCATGTGAGATAATCAGATTCCAAAGTATTCATCAGCATACGATACGCATCGGCACAGGTCAAATATGTATTTGGCGTCAATCCGTCTGTTATTCCCAACTCAGCGGCTTTGCTTATATAATTCTGCTCTGTACCGCCCTCATATTCTGCTTTTATACCATAGCCTGTCAGCTTTACACAAATCTGCGCCGCTTCATCAAATGTTATCGCATCTTCGGGGCGAAAAATTTTTCCGTCCTCAACGAGAAACATTCCAACTGCCGCTGATAATGCCTTATACCAATC
>CAJTPP010000005.1:32135-39777 GCA_910578235.1 uncultured Clostridia bacterium
TGCCGGCATCAACATCTTCAAAACTAAGTGTTTTGCCCGACATTCTCATCATATCCGACACTTCTATGACTGTCTGAACAAAATCGCCCCTTTTTACCGTTTCCTTGCTATAAGGCATACGCTCCTCAGACGTTGACAATGCAGAAACTAAGCCATATATTTCTTTATAATCAGATGCTTCTTCGTTATTATCCCAGCTTCCCAATTCTTCACTATAATCAAGCATTCTGTCAATCATAACCGCCGATTCTGCTCTTGTTGTATTATTTTTAGGATTGAACTTATTACCATCTCCTGAAAGAATGCCGTTTTTGCTCAGTTCAGAAACAGCTTCAAGCGCATAATCAGATATTTCAGCGCTGTCCTCATAGCTTAATGAAACGCTTTCAGAACTGTTTTCAATATTCAATGCGCGGTACAAAATTACCGCCGCGTCCTGACGTGTTATAAAATCATTGGGATGAAATTCACTGCCGTATCCGTAAATAATTCCATTTTGTGACGCTGTTGAAATATACTGATAACACCAATCTGTTTCATTAACATCATCAAACGACTGTCCCACTTTAATCTCCATATCAAGTGCTGATACAATCAGCTTAACGAATTCCGCTCTTGTAACAGCATTGTCCGGTTTGAAGGTTCCGTCAGTATATCCGGAAATAATATTCTGAAAAACAAGTCTTTTTATACAATCCTCACCCCAATGACCTGAAATGTCGGTTAATCCACCCTGCGATGTATTTTGATTCGTGTCAGGTGTTACAGGGAAACGATTATTGGTATTTATATTTTCATTTCCAGACCATACTGCTGCCGAACTGCCACCGCCTGAAAAGGATGTATCTTTGTTATTGTTGGTTTGATTATCAGAGGCGTTTTTAAGCGCTGACTCCAATGCCCCAAAAGTTTTTACGTTCGCTGCAAACACTTTTTTATATACTTCTGATGTTACTCCGCTTATTATAAGTCCTGCATTTCCCTTGTATTTCTCAATTTTTTCACCCATTTCAACATAGCTGTTTGCATTTATAACATACGTCATCATTATGCTTTGATAAAAAAACTTCTTTGTATCACTTTGCACGCTGTTATTCTTTATGTAATCAACAAATGTTTCTTTGCTTTTGTCCGACATAGAATTTATTTCACTCGTGGCGTCGGAGCCAAAAGAAATACCATAATTTCTGATAACATCCTCAAGAGGGCTGCCTTTTTTAATAAGCGTAAGTGCAGAACTTCGCTTTAATTCTTCCATAAAACTATTCGCAGTATATCCCGCTGACGGACGCATTGTATATACCAATGAAGCAATATCATCTATAACAGAAATCTGCTTTTCTTCAATTCCGATAATATCTTTGTTATCCTTTAAAATTCGTGTAATTTCCGTCTTATTACCCTTGTTTATATCCTTTATTAAGTCATTTATTTCTTTTTCATTTACATACGAAAATTCACAGACCAACTCAGAGCTTCCACAGAACGCATAGACCTTATATTTCCCGCCTTTCATGCCGGACGGCATCTGAACGGAAAACTCAAAGTTACCGTCGCTGTCATTTCTCATTTGATATGTAACATATTTATTTTTGTTTATACTTTGTTCTGTAATGGAATTGATATTTTCACTCTCTGGCAATATCATGAAAAGAACCAATTCTTTTTTATGATTTGCGTTTCCCGATACAGTAACCGTATCCGTTGTAAAATCATACAGTGCGTACATACTTTCCTCTGCCGATACAGTCAGTCCTGTCATAACTGATATTATAAGTATTAGTACGGCAATTCCCAACTTTTTCATTTTCTTTTCTCCTTATCCCTTTACCGAACCTATCATAACTCCTTTTACAAAGAACTTCTGAACAAACGGATAAATAATCACCATCGGCAATATGGCCATTATCATTGTACTGTATATAAATCCGTCCTCCGAATACCCTATCGTATCTCTTCCAAATTCCATACTGTCAAGTCTGCTGCTCATATCAACCACCATCTTTTTAAGCACAACCTGCAGCGGTATCTTGCTGTCACTTCTCAACAATATCATAGGCCACAAATAACTGTTCCAATGCTGAATAGCATAGAACAAACCTATGGTAGCAAGCGATGGAATTGCTAATGGAAGATATATCTTCAAAAGTATATAGAAATCATTTGCTCCGTCTATCTTTGCAGCTTCTTCAAGCGCATCGGGTATTGACTTAAAATATGTTCTCAGCAGAATAAAATTATATGTATTCACAGCAAATCCGATGATGATTCCAAGCCTGCTGTCAAGCAAATTCATATCCTTAAAGTTAAGATACATAGGAACCATTCCCGCTGCAAACCACATTGTAAACACCACAATCAAATTCAATGCTCTATTTCCTACAAGACGGTTTTTGCTGAGAGGATATGCCCCAAGTATTGTTAACACCATACTCACTGCTGTACCTACTATCATATAGAAAAACGAATTGAAATAAGCTGTCCATATTCCATCCCTTTTTATTATCTGCGAATATGAGCTCAAGTTGAAACCTTTTGGTAAAAGCCATACGTCCCCCATATTTACATACTTAGCTCCGCTCAGTGATACAGCAAGTATGTAAATAATAGGATATAAACATATAAAACCGATAGCAGATAACAATATGACATTGATTACAGTAAATATTTTTTCTCCGAGCGTTTTGCTTCTCCACTCACTAAATCTTTTGCTTTTCATTTTCGTTTTCATTGCTCCGCCACTCCTTTTTACCATAATCCCGTACCGTTAATCTTATTGCTCATCTTGTTGGCAATGTATACAAGTACAAATCCAACAGCAGAATTAAACAGTCCCATCGCAGTTGACACTCCATAGTTCGATTGTTCAATACCCAGCCTATATACATATGAATTGATAACATCCGCTGTCTCATATGTCGCAGGCTGATAAAGAAGTATTATCTTTTCATAGTTGACGTTAAGAACATTTCCTACATTTATAATAAACAGCGTAACAATAGTCGGAAGAAGTCCGGGTAAAGTAACATGAAGCATCTGCTTCCATCGTCCGCAGCCGTCCACTTTTGCCGCGTCGTAAAGCTCCATATCTATTCCTCCGAGTGCCGCTATATAAACAATTGAAGAATATCCTGTGTTCTGCCATATAGCCTGCAATATAAATATTGTTCTGAAATATTGCGGTTTTGATAAAAAATAAACCTTGTCAAATCCAAGTTTATCAAGAATTATGTTCACAATACCCGTTGAAGGAGATAAGAAGCTTGTAACCATACCGCAGACAACAACTGCAGATATAAAATACGGAAGATATGTAAATGTTTGAATTGTACCCTTGAATTTTTTGTTCCTTACCTCATTTAAAAGCAAAGCTAATATTATCGGCATAGGGAAGCTGAATACCAGCGAATAAAAGCTTATCAGCAACGTATTTCTCAGAATTCTGAAAAAATACGGATTGCCAAATACCGCCTGAAAGTTTTTAAAATCTACCCACTCACTTCCGCTCATACCTTTAAATATGTTATAGTCCTTGAATGCCACCTGTAATCCCCACATGGGTTTATAGACGAACAACGCATAAAAGAGCAAAAACGGAATTAACATAATATACAATTGTCTGTCTGTGTATATTTGGCTCATCACTTTTTTGAATGGCTTTCTTTTGAGTGAAACATCTCTTTCTTTCGCTTTCATAGTTATTTCCTTTCCCCAATCAACTTGGATTAAAATTTTAGATTTTTTTCAACATCAACAATCATTACACAACATTGTTAAACAGAATAAAAAAGATAAATCATCATTAAATTTAACAAATTATTTATGTTTTGAGAGATATTTTTTATATAATAATTATACTATGTGCGTCATTTTTTATCTACTCGGAAAAACAGAGAATAACTTAGAAAAACAGATATTTCTGTCAACTTATGGATAATATTCCCTTTAATTTATTCTCTAAAATGTGCAACGTTTTTAATTACATATTTATAACTAAAAATATAATTACATTATTGTACATTACACGAACCCTTATGTCAATGTATAATTACAATGTTGATTACATAATTATAATTTGAGAGGTGTTTGTTATGGAAAAATTAGTAATTAAATCAGATGTTGATGCAATAAAATCAATAAATCGTACAATCAGAATAAAACCGGAGTGTTTCGATAAGCTAATGGAACTCGCTGAAAAGCATAATATTTCATTTAATAAAGTCGTTTGTCAGTGCCTTGATTATGCACTGGAAAATTTAGAAGAATAATTAGTATAAACATATCAAAATAACATAAAATATTAACAAATCACATATTTTGTTAATATTACACTCTCCAGTTGACAGTGCTAATGAGCAGTGCTATACTATTCTTGAACATACGGAAAGAGAGAAACAAAGACATCCTTTGTTAATGACTTGTCTATTTCCCTTCATCCGATGCTCATAGAAAGCAAGGTGTAACATAATGTTTTTTATGAAAGGAAAGATGAGTTATGTTACCAAGCATTTTTGGAAGAGGTTTATTTGATGATTTCGGAGGTTTTCCGTTTGGAGAATTTAATCATCATACAACCGATTTAATGAAAACAGACGTCAAGGAAAAAGGCAGTAATTACAAATTAACGGTTGACATGCCGGGAATTGAAAAAGAAAATGTAAAGGCCGAGCTTAAGGACGGTTATCTGACAATCAGCGCCACCTCCGGTTATAGCAATGACGATACTGACAAGGACAGCCGATATATCCGCCGTGAACGTCATTACGGCTCATGCAGCAGAAGCTTTTATGTGGGTGATGCTGTAACACAAGACGAAATCAAAGCAAGCTTTAAAAACGGCACACTGAAACTAACCGTTCCTAAAAAAGAAGAAAAACAGCTTCCGGATAATAAAAACTATATTCAGATTGATTAACAAATACCGCGCATAGATAATTATGCGCAGTATTGTTTTATGCTCTTTTATACTTTTAATCGTTTGTATTCGTTTTAAGAGGGGAGAAAATCACTATACTTTTAACCGATTACCGCCAAGGGGGTCGGGAGCAGTTTAGCCTACTCAAAAATCCACTAAAAGTAGGCTAAAATTTTAAAGCTAAATACGCAAAAACCGCAGTAAAACTGCGGTTTCGGCGTGTATCAAATTTATGGTACAATCGTGGCTCCTCCAGCTGGGCTCGAACCAGCGACATCATGATTAACAGTCATGCGCTCTTGTACCCATTTGTGCATAATAGAGTTACTGTCAGACTGCATTGCTTGTTTTGTCTGGTGTATCAAAGCCGTAACAGATGCATACGCTTCCCAGCAGCCTTTATTTCCGCAGGAGCATTGCTCTTCACCATCGGCATTTATAACTATATGTCCAAGCTCGCCGCCCGCACAGTTAAATCCACGATATAGCTTGCCGTCTATAATAACTCCGCCGCCCACACCTGTTCCAAGTGTAATCAGTACAAAGCTGTCAGCATTATCACCGTTTACCGCATACTCGCCTAAAGCCGCCGCATTTGCGTCATTTTCTAAATTTACAGGTTTACCGAGCTTCTTTTCAAGCATTGCACTCAACTCCGTATTCTGCATACGCAGATTACACGCATACGCAACAATTCCGTTTTTATTATCAACCGTTCCCGGACAACCGATTCCGACAGACTTAATTTCTGATATTTGACGGTCAGCACCATTTACTACGTCAATACACAAATTTGCCATATCTTCAACTATTTCCTCAACAGGTCTTTGCGCCAACGTCGAAACCGATGATTTATATATAATCTTTCCCGTTTCATCTACCACACCTGCAGCAATATTTGTGCCGCCTAAGTCAATTCCTATATACATTTATTTACCTCTGAATATTTATTTCATAACAGCTATTTTCTCAATATTTACAAGCTGCGGAAACGACATTACAATATTTCCTGTTATATTATGTACTGTAAAATCAATATATGTACTTTCTTTTTTATCGTTTGTTCCGCTGATAGTTACGCTTGCGTTTATATTATCATTGATTTTTGCAGTTATTACAAACTGCGATATGCTCGGCGCGTTCGCAGCATATTCAATGCAAAGCAGATGCTTTCCTGTATCCTTATAGTCTATCGCTATTGCTTGACCGTTTTTAGGCTTTTTATATTCAAATACACGTTCAAGCTCGTCTAACTTATCCTTTAATGACGTTTCAAGCTTGCCGCCGTTTTCGATAAATCTCTCAAACGTATGCGTTCCCATTATGTAATTCAAAATATTTTTTGCATTTCTTTGTAACTGTCCACGTGTAAGTGTTCCATTTTCAAGACTTTCATCAATGTTGCTTTTAAATGTTAGTGCATCTTGCGCAGGCATAAACACATCATTCTGCGCTATAACCATATCACGTAGATTTTGCTTATCACTTTCTTCTTTACTTAGCTTAGGCCACCAGTCTGTCATAACCATTCCCGTATATCCCCATTCCTCACGAAGAATTACAGTATTAAGCTCATAATTTACTGCCGTCCAATGCTCATTTATGGGGTTATATGATGTCATTATAGTTTTTACATTGCCTTCTTTTACACACATTTCAAACGGTTTCAGATATATTTCCCTTAATGCTCTTTCAGACACAACCGATACAACCGTATTTCTGCAAAGCTCCTGCGAGTTTGCGGCAAAATGCTTGACTGTTGCGCTGTTACCATAAATGTTCATTCCCTTTACAAGCGCCGAACCGATTTTACCTGTCAGATACGGGTCTTCCGAAAGATATTCAAAATTTCTTCCGTTAAGAGGTGAACGGTGAATATTTATTCCCGGTCCCAATAATGAGTCGATATTATGACTGCATAATTCCACACTTGCGTATTCATACAATTTCTCTGCCGCTTCTACATCCCATGAACAAGCAATAAGCGTACCATTCGGCATACTTGTCGCCGTATCGCCGTTATCCATTCTAACTCCTGAAGGCCCGTCTGCAAGGCAAACTACAGGCACTCCAAAACCGGCAAGTTCCTGCGTTACACCGCCGAACACACCTGTATTGCCGGGACGCGCTTTTGGCGAGGACATTCCCTCGCCTGTTACAAGACAGCGTAAATCCGTATCTGATAACTGTGCGATAAACTCCTCCATTGTATTTTTGCCATTCTTAACATCTATGAACTTTATTCCTTTATCACCTGTATATTCAATTGTTTTCGGCAGATTATCGGCTATTCGCTTGTCGTAGTCAACTGTTCTTTTTGACGCACTTCTGTATGCGGGTTTAAAATCATCTGTCGAATAAAGCACATCAAAATCACGCTCAGGCGCAAGCGCTTCCGTAAGCTGTTCTGTGACGGTTAATTCATCTATTGTAAATGTGAATACTTTTTCTGCGTCCCTTACATTTTTGCCTATGTAAATACTGTATTCGCCCGCTTCAAGCACATAACAAGACTTATGACCCGTTATTCCGCTGTCGTCATATGAAGCAAGGTCAGCTATATCCATTTCAATCAATAATCCGTCGCTTTTATCCGGTGCAATTATACTTGTTTTTGCAAAGGCGCAAAGCGAGCGTTTTGCCTTACCGAGCTTACCCTGCGGAGCTTCAACATATACCTGCACAACTTCTCTTCCGCTTACATTGCCTATATTCTTAACAATAACA
>CAJTPP010000005.1:39787-53421 GCA_910578235.1 uncultured Clostridia bacterium
CCGCCGATATTTTTTCGTTATGCTTTGTAACGCTGTACGGCTCTATCTCAAAATCCGTATATGACAATCCAAAACCAAACGGATACAGCACTTTATCAGGAGCAAAGGTTTCAAAATATCTGTAACCAACATAAATATCCTCCTGATATAAATTGAAGTCTTTATTCCCAAAATTTTTACTGCTGGGATAATCCGATATATCCTTAGCTATCGTATCTGACAGTCTGCCGCTCGGGTTTACATCGCCCGACAGTACGTCAGCTATGGCGTTTCCGCCCTCCTGTCCTCCCTGCCAGACATACATAACCTCTTTGATATTATATTTTTCTACCCAATTCATATCAATAATGTTTCCAACATTCAAGAGAACAACCGTATTTTCAAAATGCTTTGAAACGATGCTGAGCAATGCTTCCTCTTCGTCCGTCAAATACCAGCTTCCCTTTTCGGGTGCATTGTCCCTGTCCTCGCCCGCGGTTCTGCCGATTACGATTATAGCAACATCAGACTTTTCACGCGCTTCCTTTACAATGCTTTCATCAGGCACATATTCCTTCTGAAACCACGGTTCGCTTGCCCAGCCGTTACCCTCGTCGAACGGATTTTCCGCAATCCATGACTTGTAAATATCAACAAGCTCAGTGTTTACATTGATTTTAGGGTTACTAAGAGCGCCATCAATAATATTGACAACGTACTCCGTATGCACAAGACCACCTGAACCTGTACCGCTTTTTATGTAATCTATCTGCGTTCTGCCAAAGAATGAAACAGTATTTTCAGGCTTTATCGGCAAAACATTATTTTCATTCTTTAACAGTACACACCCCTCCGCCGCAAGCTTACGTGAATGTATAGCAAGCGGCGCATACGGCTTTTCCTCAAATCCTTTTATATCTGTCATAAAATCAAACCTTTCCCTATAGTAATATATCGCTCAGCACAGAACATACGGTGTAAATAAGAGGGAGAGAGGGTCTTATAAGGGGTAACAAGAATTTCCGTATATTCTGAGTTCAGAAATATATTCACTGATTTATTATTTCTTTTTAATCAGTTATAACTACATCTCCCTTTATTCCGCTTTGGATTCCGTTATACGCTTTACATATTATTCGTATTTCATTTTTAGTCTTTAGATTTGTCTTTACTTCAATCGGTTCTTCAGGCTCGGGATTTAATATATCCGCACATTGCTCGCCGTTTACAAACACTTCAAATTCCTCTGAAATAACAGTCGGAAACACTATCTTTTGTTCCTGTTTGTCCGAAACGCTTACAAACGCTCTATATACTTTATAGCCCTCCGTATAATTCTGAAAACTTGTTTGCAAATCAACCGCTTCAAAGCTGTTCATATCGTCATCACCTATAACCATATGCGGATTCGGACGTTCCGAAAATGTTTCTGATGATATTGTCCAGGCTGAAATTATACGGCAATCCTCGTTATATATGTATAAGGGAGCTTCCGTCTTTTGAATATTGAAAATATATTCGGCGGTTTTTAAATTATCGCTTTGGGCTATAAGCTTTATATGATTCGCATCCTCTTTTGACTGCATCAATACCTGACAGCATCCGTTAAACAATGATCTCCCCGGCTGATTATCCGCTTCAAGGCACTGGGGATCACCGTTGCCAACGCCTAAAATCTTTCCTTCGCCCTCAATATTAAATTCTATGAAATTATCTGCTGTGGGCACTCTCCGCCCGTTCTTGTCAACAGCATATACATTTATTACCGCTGTATTCGCACCATCATTTTGGATTGTATTCATCTGCGGTTCAAGCTCTATTGCATAAGGCTCGTCTGTTGTGTAAATTGTTTCCTCAACAGCCCTTCCCGAGCAGTCATAGCCTTTTGCCGTAAGATTCCCTTTTTCAAACGCTACATTCCATTCGCAGTGCTTACAAACATCTGACTTTTGTTTCCCGAGTGATTTGCCGTTTAAAAACAGCTCTGCTTCCCCGCAGTTTGTTACAGTCATAACACGCACAGTATCTCCGATGTTAAAATTCCAATGCGGAATAATATGTATCATAGGCTCCTCTGTAAAGCAAGCCTTATTAAAATAAAATCCGTCCTTTGCAAAACCACAGGTGTCCATTACTCCGAATTGAGAGGATACAGCCGGATACTTAAATGGAGTCGGTTCGCCGCGGTAATCAAAACCCGTCCACACAAACAATCCTGCAATATACGGATTATTTCTCAGCAAGTCCCATGTTTCCTTTACCGTTTGCCCCCACGGTACCTTTTCTTCGTCATAGCAGGCAAGTACACGGTTTTCCAAATCTGTCTTATAACAGCCTCGTGTTGAGATGGTACTGTTGTTCTCGGAACCGATTACAGGCTGATTGGGATAGTTTTTATGAAACTCAGGAATTGTATCTATAACATAATTAAACCCCGTAATATCCATATCAAGAGCAGTTCCTTCTTCATGATTTTTTACTCCATTTACCGCGCCTGTTATAAGCCTTGTATTATCAAGCTTTTCAACCTCACTCCTTAATCTTTTAAAAATTCTCTTGCCCTCATTGGTATTCTGTAATGGTTCTTCATTAAACAGCGAATAAAATATAACACTCGGATGGTTTCTGTCGCGTTTTACGAGCGTTCTCACCTGATTTATCACATCTCTTGAGCTTTCAAACCGTCTGTTTTCATCCATTACAATAAGACCATATTTATCACACGCGTCAAGAATTTCCTTAGACGGCATATTATGCGAACAGCGGTAAGCATTTGAACCCATTTCCTTTAATCGTCTTATTCTGTAATACTGTACTGAATCAGGTACCGCCACGCCTACTCCCGCGTGGTCCTGATGATTACATGTGCCTTTTATAAGTACATGGCGTCCGTTTAAGAAAAATCCTTTCTCCGCGTCAACATAAAATTCACGGAAACCAAAGGTTGTTTCGTCAGTGTCAATAACCTCTCCGTCCTTGTACAGCTCAAAAACCGCCTTATATAAATTCGGGCTGTCAATATCCCACCGCATCGGATTATCTATATCAAGACTGCATTTTAATGTGGTTGCTCCGTTTTCCTTGCATACACCGACACATTTTGCACTTGCAATTTCATTATCAGCGTTATCTGAAATACGTGCGTTTACTACCGCCCAATCATCAATATATGCAGAATTTTCGATTTCTGTTTCAAGCTCGACAGTCCAATCGTTATCACTCTTTAATACAGGCTTTACCCATAGCCCGTTATGAGCAATATGCAGCGGCGGTTTTGCGTATAGCCTGACATGTCTGTAAATACCTGCGCCCTCATACCACCAGCCTTCTTCAGAGTTACCGTCAATATGTACCGCTATTACATTAGGCGTACTGCCAAAATGTATTCTGTCCGTTATGTCAATATTGATTTCGCAATACGCGCTGTATGACCGCTCCAATAGTGAGCCGTTTACATATATTTCAGAAAACACGCTCACGCCCTCAAAGCAGAGCATAAAATGATACCCTTCATAGTCCTTGTCCATTTTAAAGGTTTTTCTGTACCAGAAATCACAGCCTTTTTTATAGCCGTGAGAATGAGATGCTTCGAGTGAAAACCCCATTTCGCACATTTTATCATGCGGTATGTCAAGAGTATTCCAAGTGCTGTCGTCATATGATATTGAGGCAGGACCGGCACAGCCTCCTGATTTTGACGTCGAATATGACTCACTGTGCGAGCGATTATGCTCCACAGCTATTTCTTCCGATATTTTCCAACCCTTGTCAAGTATAAATGTTTTCCTCATATATCTGTCTCCTTAAAATTTGCCGCTACTCAAGATAAATTGTTTCACCTGATTTTACCTCATATAACTTTCTGTTTTTTTCAAACCAGACAGAAAGTGCAGATGAATTATATATTATTTTATTCATTGTATCAGTATGTAAGTTTTTAAATGCTTGAACATACTCGTATATCTCAATGTTAGCAGCATACCATATATCATCTCTGCCGCCTATGTACTTTGCAAAATTCTCAATTACGTTCCAATTGTCATTCTCATCAAATTCATAGCTGTGTCCCCATACATAAAACATACGGCATTTGTCTGTATGGTTGGGCTGCCATTTGGCCAGACTCCTTGCAAGCTCCATAAGCTTAGGATTGTTATGATGGCAGGTTCCTTGAAGGCGCATCCAATTTTGCGGTAATTCCATACATAATGTTTCGTCAACGGTTCTTTGATAGACTATACCTATACTTCTTAATATTCCATCAAGCTCGTCTGAACAACATCCGTATGGCGCCGCATATCCTTTTACTATACATCCAAATTCTTTTTCAAGACACTTTTTGTCCTCCAACACCTCATATAACATATCATTATATCTTAAATCGGTTATAAACGGATGTGTATATGTATGGGAAGCTATTTCATGCCCTGAATTTATATATACATTTTTTGCTTCATCCAATTTCATTCGTCCTCTGTCTTTGCCTTTGACTATATTTCCCTGACCGAAAATACCTGAATTTAGATTAAATGTTGCTTTAAGTCCATATCGGTTAAGAATATCTATAAGACGTTTATCATGAATCACTCCGTCATCATAACTCAATGTCAGAGCTTTGGCTTTACCGTTTTGAAATCTCATATTTAAATGCATAATTTATCTCCTTTTATTGGCTTGACAGAATATATTGCTCATTACAGAAAACACAATGAATAATAAATAAAATCATCTATTCTCCTTATTTTATATGATTTCATAGAAGCCCGCTGATTGTCCCGATACAATTATTTTGCCGTCCGAATACCGTGCTTTTTCTCCAAAATTATATATTGCTTCTCCTATTTCGTATTTGCAATCAAACTTTGCTTCATACACTGACGGATTTATAATAACCAGTATCTTGCTATCTCCGTCTGTTCTTGTATATGCAAGAGGATATGTATTTTTTTCAGCATATACAAATTCAATCTTGCCCTTACTTTGCAAAGCACTTTCGGCCTGACGTATTTTTATCAGTTTTTTCACTTCATTAAGAAGAGAGATATCATCCTTTATCTGTTTTTCAACAGTAGGACGATTTACATCATCATCAATTTTTACATAAAGCTTTTCTTTTGAGGCACTGCTGAAGCCTGCATTTGTTGTACTGTCCCATTGCATCGGAGAACGCGAACCTGTACGGGTATATCCTCCTTCAACCGATTTTATATTTTCAATATATTTCATCCCGATTTCATCACCATAATAAATAAATGGCACACCCGGCATAGACAGCAAAAATGCAAAGATAATTTTCAATTCATCTCCATGCAGTCTCCTTGCCAATCTGTCCATATCATGATTGCCGGAGGGAATGCAAATCAATCCTTCTTCTCCTGCTTTTTCTCTGCTTTCAAGATATTTATTTACAAATCCTGAAATATCTCCTTTTCCTCTTCTTGAGAAAAACGGTTCATCACAGCGGAAGAGATCGTTATAATGCGACGGTCCAAAATGCAGTAAAAAATCCATATGAAAGCCACCCTGCAATGATTTATCAGGTTCTCCCCACTCGGAAACCAACGCCGCTTTAGGATATTCCTGCTTCAGAAATTCGCTTACGTCCTGCCATAACTCAATCGTGCCAATACTATCAGGGTCGTTTTTAACCAATGACATTGCCATATCGACTCTAAATCCGTCACAGCCCATACCAAGCCAAAAACGCATAATATTTTTCAATTCCTCACGCATTTCTTTGACTTCAGGTGAATTATAGCTATATTGCCACGGTTCTGTAACATTATAGAACCCATAATTCAGCGCCGGCTGATGTGAAAAATAATTTACCGCACAACACCCGTCACGCTCCGATATACCGCGAATATTACCCATATCCGCAGGAACATTCCATATGCTGTCTGTCCATATATATCTGTTTGTAAATTCGTTTATTTCATCTTTTTGCGACTCTTTAAACCATTTATGCTCAATCGAAGTATGTCCCGGAACCAAATCCAAAAGTATGTGCATATCTCTTTTATGTACTTCATTAAAAAGGTTTTTCAGTTCTTCATTTGTGCCGTAACGAGGAGCAACAGTATAAAAATCGGACACGTCATAGCCCGCGTCGCCAAAAGGCGATGCAAAGCACGGATTTATCCAAATTGCATTACAGCCAAGCTCTTTTATATAATCAAGCTTTTCGATTATTCCCTGTAAATCTCCTATTCCATCACCGTTGCTGTCCTTAAATGACTGCGGATAAATCTCATAAAATATTGCATTATCAAGCCATTTTACCATATTTAAATCCTCCTTTAATCCTACACCTTGAAAATTTATATACCTACTGCACCTCTAAAAAAAATTTCAATACCATATCCGCCGCCCCACGCAAAAACTCGTGTCCGTATTCGGGATATATTATATGCCTTTTTTTGCAATTCAGATTATTATATACTGCATATTGTGTGACAGCAGGACAACTGTCATCTATCAAGCCTGTAAACATCAAAACCTCTGACTTTACTCTCTGAGCTAAATTTTTAATATCTATATAGCCCAATTTATTAAATATCCAACTTTCACGTTCATGTCTTGGGTCAAAATCACGAAAATACTCTTTTAATTCCACATATGCACCGCGCGTTCCTCCTGTTTCCAATACCTTCTGAAAATCTGAAAGGAACGGATACATAACAGCCGCTTTTTTTATTTTCGGCTCAAGTGCCGCGCACGCAAGCGCCAGCGCTCCGCCCTGACTGCCGCCGTTTACATATACCTGAGTTTCATCTACTATATCTGTATTTATTGCTATTTTAGCAAGTTCTGCCGTGTCAAGATATATATTCCTGAATAACAGTTTATCGGGGTTTTCATCTTCAAGCCCCCTTATAAAATGACCGTTTAAAGTAGTTCCCTTTACGCTGCCTGTATCCTCGCTTTTCCCGCCCTGTCCGCGACAGTCCATCGCAAAGACGGCAAACCCCGCCTGAACAAAACTGAGTTTATCAAACCAATCTCCGCTGCTGTCACTATATCCATGAAACATAATAACCGCAGGAATTTTACCATTAACCTTTTCGGGGCGAAGATATTTTGCATATACTCTTGAACCGCCGACTCCCGTATAATATAAATCAAAACACTTTGTATTCGGGCATCGTAAATCCGCTTCTGTCATTGAAACATTCATTTCTGTTGAGTTCATTTCCATTAATGCTCTGTCCCAATATTCATCAAAATCATCAGGCATCGGCGTAGTGCCCTTATACTTTTCAAGTTCGCTTATACTTATCATACTTATTACTCCCATCATATTTTGTTTAATACTGTCATTCCCCCTATTGGAACAGCCATTTCAGTAATTCCGTTTGTTAAAATAGTTTTTTCATTTACTATTTCACCCAAACAATTAAGTGTTTTTGCCGAATACTCAGCGCATATTTCAGCAATAATACGTTTTGATTCGCTTCCGTTTACAATATAAATAATATCTGTCATATCTGGCTTAACGCACTTATCGGGAGTGTAAACAACTGTTATACATTCATTATCCTTTGTTGCTTTCGCCCAAGTATACAGTAATTGCGGTTCGTATGCCATAAGCGTAGAATCAAGTAGCAGCGCCTTATGCTCTCTCATAAACGAAATCCAGAATTTTGTCATTTTAAGTGTTTCTTCTGATATCTCCTCTAATCTCTGCGAATACTGCAATACTCCAAATATTACGCTTATTATCTGTAATGCCGACATTTCAGGTGTTTCGTCTTTATTCCACATCAGCATATCGGAATGAACTGCGCTGTTTCCCATAAGCATACGCAAATCAAGCACGCCTACCCTGTTGGACAGAATATCATCAGGACAGTCACCCACACGAAACATATTTCCGTATTTGCGCATATTCGGACCTATATACTTCTGACGAAATTCAAGCATTATATCAGGCTTTATGCTTTTTAATTCACACATAACATCTGTCATAAATGTATCCACTGCGTCATACAAAACAGGAATATCCATATTGGGATTATACGGAGGTATGCCCTCGTCAAGCTCTCGCCATTCGTCGATAAAATCAAGCTTAAAGCCATCCAAATCCCATTTGATAAGGGCTGTTTTATAAATACTTATAAGGTAATCTCTTACCTTTTTATATCTCGGGTCTAATACAGCCGTATTGTTTCCTTGCTGGAAACAAAGTGTCATATCCTTAAATTCATTATATTTTTTAGCTTTCGGTCCCATAAATGGTACGCTATACCATAAAATATATTTAAGTCCTATATTATGTACTGCCCTGACATGTGCCGCCATATCGGGGATTTTGCTTACCGCCGCTTCCCAGTCGCCGCAGTAAGCATATCCCTTGTTACTGTCGTCAGTCTGCCAGCCGTCGTCAACTATACAGACATTAAATCCTAAACTCTTCGCCCGTTTACATTCCTCCTCAATCGTCTTTGCAGATAATTTTTGATGATACGAATACCAGAATGAATATACACTTTCCTTTGCTGCTTGCGGAACATATGCCGGCGTCATACCGCAATCGTCTGACCACCATTCGGAAACTGATTTCACCGCCTCACATATAGGAATACTTCGTCTGTCAATTCTTACTGAAATACTTGCGGAATTGAGATTTGTGTACTGCTTCACAGGCAATTCAAAGGTGCATTCAAGCTCACCCGTTTCCTCGTAAACACCGCTTTGATAATGCACGAGCTTCGCACATTCACTAAGCGCCCATGTGTAGTGGTTTACCGAATTTCCGTCATAAAAGCTGTTCAGAGGAGCAGATGAAGAAATCATAGAACTACACCATTTTCCCCAGTTCATTGAGGTGTTGCGCTCAAATTTACAGTCAGGCGTCCAACGGTACATAAAACCAACCATAGGAATACTCCATTTAAATTTAAAACGGCTATCCTGTGTTATATTGCTTAAATCCCATGACAAACCGAACTCATATATTCCAATACCTTCATTTTCAGATATGTTTTTTAATGTGCAGTCAAATCCGTCACAGCCTGTTACTGTGAAAAACAATATTTCCTTTTCCATTATGGTCTCCTTATTAACGATATACAAATACACCTCTGTATTCTGTTCCCATACGCTTTGTGAACACATGGTCACCCGGCATTATGCAGGCTGCAGTATCCACTTCTATTCTGTTACTGGTCTTATCATAAACAATTACCTTATCTGTAATGTTAAGCGGAATTGTACGGTTCCATTTATCCATTGGGAATGTTTCTCCTGCTAATTGTTCATCCTCATTTGGAATATGGTTATTTACTATTATACCTGTTCTTGTACGCCGTATGACTTCTCCATAGCTCATCAAGTAACCGCCGTTAAAGGTTTTCTCATTCAGACCATATTCATTACCCGTATCCGAATTAATCGCCTCAAATATCCAATCATTACCGTCCGCTTTCGGTGCATGCTGAATGGCAATTCCGGTTAAACCATGAAAATCTTCATTTATTTCCACAACCATTCCGCGTTTTAAATCCTTAGCTTGAATTTGACTCAGACTCTTATCACCTGACATGATATTCCACTCATTTGTGGTTATTGTTCCATCTTCCATAAGCGCGGTCTTTTTCTTTCCCGACGGAGTATACAAATCAACCGCATATATAGGTTCATCATCCTCATTTATTGTCTGGTATACTTCATCAACCATATATGTATCGCCCCAGAAGTCAACCCAGCCTCCTACCTCACGAGTAAATTCTCTTACCGCATACTGAATATCATAATCATCATTCACATTATACAGCTTAACATTTAATCCTGTCAGCGTTGGAATAGAGTCTCCCATCTGCACATAGCTTTCGTTAAGGTCGTTAGTACATATTGAGAAAACAACTGTATTATCTCTCACAACATATTTTGAACCCATAATTTTCTTACCGTTTAATTGCACTGCGCGAAGTTCTCCCCCCTTTTTAAAATCATAGTCAAGGGTAAAGCCGGTGTTGGCGCGGCTTCCCAAAGAACTCTTGTTCCTCGCTATTTCTATACTTGTAATTTCACCATCACCGTTCTCTTTATATAAAATAAGCTGTCTGTTTATTTCACCGTTTTCTGTAAATATATTCTTAATCAATTCTTCGCCTGAAACACTTCCGCTGTTAGTCTTTATTTTATTTTTTAGCGGTATATCTCGTTTTTGTCCATTTTCATCAATAATCTGAATAAAACATTTTTCACTCGGCTCCTGCCAGCAATTAACCAGATAACCTGCCGACAAATTTGTATCACCAATAGTTATATCAACTATTTTACCCGTCACGTCAAATGACGCTGTAACTCTGTCGCCCACTTTTATTTCCGAGTTTCCTTCTGCGTTTTTAATGTACTCTTCTATACACTGGTACTCTTTATCATCAATCGTAATATGTTTTTTATCGCCATCTACCGCTTTCAATGTACCTGTCACCTTGTCAGATGAAGCAATCATATTTGTATATTCACCGCTGCGCGCCTCAAGATACGACAAAACCTGCGAGCGCGAAAGCACAGAAAAGTCCATCTCATCTCCATTGGAATTATATAGCTTATATCCCAAATCATAATAATCGTTTATATCTATGATTTCGCCATCTTTCAATAATATTTTACCCGTTGTGTAAGCAACCTCTTCCACAACCTTTGACGTATAATGCTCAATAAGCACAACCTCATATTTGCCGTCATTGTTGTTATCAATCAGGGTATACTCGCTGTCAGGCATTTTCAAATCCTCTGCAGAATAACTTGTCAAAAGCTCACGGTTATATATAACATCTGCTAAATCAGAAAGCTTCGCCGTTTTTTTCCTGTTGCCCTCATAATATTCAATTTTGAATTCTGAAGCACTATTTACATCTTCATTTGTAAATTTAATAATTTCGTTATTCTTAAACAATACTATTGCACATACGTTATTATTTTCATCATCTATATACGCCTTTACAAACTTACCTATATATTCGTTTCTGTTTTTAATATCATTGATTGTATATACTATACCTCCGATATTGATATAGCCATCACCTTCAGGTCCGCCGCCTGTGATGGAATATGCGTCCGCGCCGTACACTATGCCCTGAACCATTTTTATATTCATACACGAGGATAACAGATTAGTATTCTTTAATGCCTCATATCCTCCTGTATATCCGTTGAATGTACGCTGCATTGGTATTGTTTTGGCTATTGCATTGTAAAAAATACGCGCATACTGCTCAACCGTCAGAACATCATACTGTTTAAGCTTAGTCCCTGAAATGATTTTCAGCTGAGTTGCCATTGACATATAAGCATTTGCGTCTTTTGTGTCCATTCCCGACAGCTTCATTTGGTCTGTATAACCAAGAATATCTACCAAAATCATCGCCGCCTGTCCGCAAAGCAAAGACTTTGACAAATCCTGTCCCGCAAAATAAGTGTTTGAATACATTTCATTACCAAAAAGCTTTGTCAGTCCGTCAGAAAGCGTTTTCTTTGAAACATCTGAAGCAGGCTCGGTCTTATCCAGCAGTCCCATCTGTGCAAGTACGCTTATTTCCCAGTTTTCCTCCTGCTCGTTTGCCGCAAAAGCAGGTATGCTTACAGAAAACATCAGTGTGATAAGCATAACAGCCGTCAAGCCCAATGTAATTATTTTTTTCAAGTTCATCACCTCTTACTCTTTTAGTCCGCTGAGCATTGAATAAATCAGCTTTGCGGTTTCACATCTGAGCAAGGAGTTTTTAGGAAGAAAAGTGCCGTCTTCATAACCGCTTATAACTCCTGCATTTACAAGCTCAGATACCGCTTCCTTTGCGTAATCGGAAATATTTTCACTGTCCGAAAATTCTATTTCCTTTTTCTCCGTATACAGATTTAGCTCAGCAGCTTTTACCGCATTCATAATCATTACCGCCGCATCCTGACGGCTTACCTGCTCAGTGGGAGAAAAGGTTGTCGGTGATGTTCCGTTTGTTATGCCCAGACTTGAACCGATTTTCACATAATTTGCATACCACGCATTCGAAGGAACATCTGCAAAATCTATTGGATTTGTAATTTCCTCATCTTCAAGCTTTAGAGCAAAAATCAATACCTTTATAAATTCTGCTCTTGTTATGGTGTCAGTAGGACGGATTTTACCGTTACCGTCGCCGTTCATTATATTGTTTTCCGCCATATACTCGATATATGAAACTGCCCATTTTGCGTTTTCCAAATCGCTGAACATTCTGTTGGTATCAAGTGATGATACTAATTCAGAATTCACATCACCTACTGACGGATAAAATTTCTTATCGCTTCCGATATTGTTTTGATTACCGTTCGCTATACCGCCACCCCCTCCGTTACCACCGGGACGTACAACATTCTCTGTATTGGATTTTGACAATTCTGCAACAACCTCGTTAAACTTAGTTAAAACACCAGACGGAGCAGTATATTTTCTGCCCGCTATAATTCCCTTTGCAACCTGATAGGAATCGACCTTCTTAAACTGTCCTTCAAAATTGATTTTAAAGATGTCGTTGTATTCTTTAAGCACATTTATTACGGTATCTCTATCTGCCGAATTAACCTTTGCCACTGCTTCAGCCGCGTGCAGTGCATCCTCAAGCTCAAGCGGAGTTGTTACTTTTTCGGTTTTTCTTAAATCAGAAAATATATCAATTACATCTGCGTTTTGTTTCTTAATATCTTCTGAATAATCTACACCAAGATAATCGCCGTACATAAACAACTTTGTATATATTTCAGCTTTATCACAATTTTTTATTTCGGCAAGCATACAAGCCTTTTCAAATGCAGTCATGACCTCCTGTACACTTGACGCACTGCCTCCTAAAATCGCGGCGGTATTCGCTTCAACTTCGCCCTTATGCTCTTTATATACAGCCTTATCTGTATCAAGACTCCACACCTTATCCTGATATTTGTCAAGCACCGCGCCTATTGAAGATGCAGACGCGCCTTTAATTTCGGCAAGCGCTACCTGTTCGTCAGATGGATTTGCATATGTAACATTGATTACCTCACCGTCAAGCTCACCGCCGCCGATTACCGCTTTATAAACTCCATACGGCGCGTTGTCAGCAAATTCAAAGCTTATATTGTGACGAGTAAATGTTCCTTTTATATCACCGTTTGCGTCTATACTTTCAATTTTATCAAATGCGGTTGTAACGCCGCTTTCATCATTCGGTATTGTGTCATCAGGCTTCAGCAGATATACTGTATACTGCGCCCTACCGTAATCAGACGACAGACTAAGCTCCGCATTTTTTCCGTTTACGCTTACAGTCGCATACGTTTCAGCAAAAGCGCTTGCACCCAGACTCAATGCTGCCGCGCATATAAAAGCTGCCGTTATATATTTCTTTTTCATATTTATACCATTCCTTTCCGCGCAAAAATATATCTTCAATCATATTTTCGGCTCTTTTTTAGAAATATGAATTTTATTTATATTTACTGTATCATTATCCGCTGTGGTGACCTTAAATTGATTATATGTACCGTTATAGCCGATATATTTTTCATCTCCGCTGCCGAAATTTCCGATATACTGCCACTCGCCATCGTCAAGCCTGCCGTATACGCTGCAAACGCTGAGTGTTTCGCTCTGCGGCACTGTAACAGATACATAGCCGTTTTCTATCGGCTCC
>CAJTPP010000005.1:53431-60411 GCA_910578235.1 uncultured Clostridia bacterium
AATTTCTGCTGTCACCGTATTCGCCTTGTTCAACGTATAATGCGAGTCCTCGTCATTTTTCAGAAAACTCACATCTCTGCCGTCATATGCCGTAACGCTTATAACTTTATTTTCATAAAGCTTTCTCCATAGATTTTTAAGCTCAACCTCTCGTTCACGATCCTCCATAATATAATTAACCCTAGTCTTTTTCGGCGGAACTTGCTCGGAGGATATAAGCGTTATACCATCCTTGCCGACAACCGCGTTTACGGAATTTTCTCCATCCGCGCTTACAACAAGAGTTGTTTCCGCCTTTTTGCCGTTCGCTTCGACCGTAATTTTATAGTTTCCGCGATGTCCGCGCATTTTAAGTGCGCCGCTTTCGTCTGTACTGCCGCCTGTATTAGTCCACCATTCCTTCCGGGTGAAATCTGTCCATGTTTTAAGATTGACTTTCTTCGGAAGGAACATATCGTCATATAAAGGCGCGTTACCGTACCAATGCCAATGGTCTGAAAAGCCCCACATTACAAACGAACGGCATTTCGGCTGCGAATACGCCATAATCAGTATATCCTTAAAGAAATCCTTATCAACCGCCTCCGCTTCTTCGTTCCATTGACGCGGACAGTAGTCATACTCGGTAATAGACATAGTTTCCAAACCATCTGCCACATATTCTGCCTGGTTATATAAAAGCTGAGGGTACGGAAGTGAAGTAAAATGATCCTCAAGTCCCACGCCGTCAATCCTTGCTCCGTTATCCACATATTCGTTAATGCGTTCTTTAAGTCCTATAGCCTTACCCCAGTTATCTACCTCGCCATTTACGCCGTCGTTTACAATAAACTTTATATCGGGATTTATATCATCACAAATATCCTCGACAATTTTCATCACTTTTACCATCCAGCCAACGCCGAATTTTTTATACCATTCCTCATACGCAAGCGGCTCGTTTACAATATCCATTTCATAAAACAAATCGCCGTATTGGTAAAGGGTTTGGCTGACATAATCGCAATACCAATTTATCAAATCCTCCTCTGTCACCTCGTCAACGGTCTTTCCGTAAAATTTCAGCCGGTTCTCCCAAAATCCCACGCCGTCCCATATAAGGTTGTGGTATCTCGCATCTATATCGTTCTCTCTAAACAACTGGGCAGTTAACGGAAGCTGAACCTCTTGGGCATTATTATCATTTGCAACATAGGAGAAAGCACCAATAGCGTTTATTGTACCCGTATTAAAGTTTGTTAGAAACAAATCATCATAAATCAGCCCAATCTGTCCCTGCTGCATAGAAAACGCAGGCTGATAAAGACTGCCCCAATGAAACTCGCTCCTTGTCATATCAGCGGTCACATTTGCATCCTTAACAGGTTTTCCGTCCTCGTCGGTCACGTTTACATTTATATCCCTAACGCGGTATTTTTCTATTCTTTTATATGCCTCCTCGCGCCACAGCGCACCCTCTTCGCGTCCATAGTAGTCATAGAACTGCGGCTGATATTTTCCTGTTGCGCTGTCACCCGATACTCCTTCTCCTGCCAGAGATATTTGGGAAGTATCAAAACCTTTGCCGTAATTTATAAGCTTTAAATCCGCTATATCAAAGGTCATAAAGTGCGACAGAAATCGCAGACCAAACTGCGCGGTACCCTCATCCTGAGCAGTTGACATTTTGAATACAAATCTGTAAAATGTCCAGTCACTGCCGGGATTTGCGTTTGTACTGAGCGATTTCGTCCATGGGTCGGTATTTTGCTCAAAGCAACAGTTCACATCCGCTTTTCCCGATTCATGACCTGTGATGATTGTCTTTGCCCAAAAGGTGAGAATCAAAACATCATTCAAATTGCACGTAATCTTGTTCTGCGCTCCAATTTGCTGTTCATAAGAATAGTTTGGCTGTTTTACAAGGCTCTCGCAGCGCACTGCTTTTGTAAAATTCGGGTTGTCATCCACATCAATCCATTCAGCTTTAAGCTTAGTGTAATTTTTATACTCCTCCTGTTTCGCCTCCGACATTATATCCTCTAAAGTCAGCACCTCGTCATGCTGAGGATAGGAAGCGATATATGCGTCCAAATCAAACTCTTCCTTTTGCGGAGGCGGGGTATACTTTAGCTGTATACTCGCGTCATCCGCTTTGGAATACGTCATTTCATAGATTTTTTGTAAAAAATCGAACTGTATATATACATCGCCATCGACAGCTTTACAATAGTGCTCCAGCTCAAACGGAACATAATCATAATTTGAAGTATAGGATTTGGGAACTACAGAAATCGGCGTGTCGTTTATTGTGCCTTCATAAAGTCCGGTTTCATCATTATGCGTAATCTCAATTCCAAGATGTCCCATTGTTTCCTTAAACGGGAGCATCCACATATCATCTTCCTTATAAGGAGCATTTTTAAGTGTTACGGTTTTTCCGTTCAGCGTTACCTTTGGAGTTGTATCCGCCGAAAAAGCAGGAATCGATATTGAAAGAACAAAAACCATGCTTAAAACTATCGATATTATTCTTTTCATACCGTTTACCTCCTTATAACACTTGCCGGCGCATATGCGCGCGCCTTTTTCATATCCTCCATTACAACAAGCTTAATGAAGTAATCCGAATCTGACGGAAGATAGGCTTCTGTTTCAATTATATCGTTCGCGCCAATATCCCTGCGGGTAACATAATACGTTTTTTCAATGCTGTACTTGCTCTCCGTACCCTTGCAGACCGCCGCTATAAGTGTTGCAGTCTTATTTTCCTTATACGGATTATTTACAGAAACAGTCACCTTTCCGTTTTCATACTTCGCTTCACCTATATTTACCGCAGGTCCTGTCGTAAATGTTACAATTTCGCTCTTTTCATTTTGAGCATCAAACCCGGAATAGCAGATTCCGTCAATTTTTACCACATATTTTGTATACGGCTTTAAACCGTCAAGGACAAACTTAACCGCTGAGTCATCTACTGCTATTGAAGAACACGTCGCGTCACTCTTTATATTGTCGCCCTCTGAATTAACCTCATAAACAGTCACCTTATCAGCTGAAACATCGGCAAGCGCACCATCATAGTTCAAAATATGCTCCGCATTAAGCGCTATATTTTCCGCTCCGTCGGCAGGACTTACTCCTATAAGCCTTGGGCTTATTGTCTTATATTCAACAATCGGGTCCCACTGCACATATGTATTCCACGGCGAATAGCCGCCTTCTTTCCATATGAATGCATTTTCAAACATTAGCTTATCGCCTGCATTTAGTTCAAACTCAATCGGTTCAAAATTATACTCGCCTTTAATATTCAGCCAATCCGTCTTATCCGCATTGGGGAATATCTGTATCGGCTTAGAGCCGTCCGCTCTCTGGCACATTATGCGTATATGCGTACCAGTTGATTCGTCTTTTGCCCATATCTTGTTATTTGAAGCCTGTATACTTACAGTTCCGTTTTTAGGAGAAGTAAAAGTTCTTACCGGATAATCGCGGTGTACCTTGAAATCTCCGCTTGTTTCCTCTGTTGTCGGGTCACCCGGATCAACTGTGGCGCGCATAGTATATTTACCGACTGCGCTCCATCTCCAGTCATCGCCGGCAAGCCATACAGGTCCGTCAGGATATTTTTCGGTTTCCTCCTGAGCCTCCATATTCCAATCGCCCATCATCAGATTACCTTCCATCTTGTTCGGCAAATCTTCATATATTTTTGACGTTACCTTATAGCTCTGCCATTTCCATACGTCGTCGCCATTTTTCTCCATACTCCAGCTATCCGACGCACGGTATACGGTTTTATTTAAATCAGGAGTCGGCTCAGGTGTAGGAATCGGCGTTGGCGTAGGAGTCGGCTCAGGTGTAAACTCATCTATGTATGTCAGCTTGTTTATCCATTCAACTATTACTCCCGTACCTTCGCTTGCGCTTGCCGCTTCAAAATAAATTATATCACCCTCGTTTACCTGTAATTCTATTGGTTCCTGTTCAGTTGTTCCGTTTCCCACAATCTCTGTAGCTCCGGTTTTCCAAATGTGCTTTAAATCACCGTTATGTGCCTTGTGTCTTATCTGTACCTTAGCCGCTGCTGCGCTTGCATTTGTAATAGTTGCTTTCTCTATTCTTAAAATTCCTTTCTGCGGTGCCGTAAAAGCTCTGACTGTAAAGTTTTTAATTGTTGTATCAGTTTCAAGCGTATTACCGTCTACTCTTGCAAGACCATTTTCCAGCCATTCAAGATTATATTTACCATCAGCAACATTTGTTAAATCTGAATATATCCACCAATCCTGAACATAACACATAGCGCTCCATATACCGCCGTCCCACTTGCCGTCAGCCGTAGATGTATTAAACTTTTCATTTGAAATATATGTTGTTTTTGTTGGTTCGATGGTAGGCTCAGTTGTCGGTGATGCAGTCGGTTCAGATGTTGGTTCAAGTGTAGGTTCAGGCGTCGGCGCAGCTGTTATCTTGATTTTTACCTCTTGTGTAAAATCATTATAATTTGCTCTTGAAACCTTAACCGTTACGCTATGCTCACATACCTCTGTATAGCTCGGCGCGTCAGCCGTAAATTCGCCGCTGTCTACCTTATACGTTACAGTGTCTCCTGCGCGCGTACCAGTCACTGTTACGCTATACGCTGTACCATCAGCTTTGCCCTCATAGCCTGTAACTGTAATGCCCGTTATTGTTGCAGGCTTTATATTAACAGGTATTTGTAAATCCTTTATTTTAAAATTATTTGTATCAGTCGGCGTAAACACTGCGTCAAAGCTTTGATTATCTCCGGCATTTACAAGCATATTCGGCGTTTTCCATGTAAACGCTCCCGGCGTGTTTCCTGAAGGAATTTGAATCCCCTCCAGTGAGATATTCAGTAATTTCATACCGTCTGTATATACTGTATCCGCAAGAGTCGGAACAGTCACTATCGGCTCCTGCACTCCTTACGCGTTAATTGCAACCGTTTCTGAAAGGCTCACAAATGAGCTTGACGTTGCCTTATAACGGACATTATAGTTGCCCGGAGCAAGATTTGTAAGCTCTGTTAATCCACTGCCTACGGTCGTCCATTCCTGTGCAGACGACAGCTTATATTCCATCGCGTCTGTTACTCCCGTGATTTTACCGTCATTTGCGCCGACACTTGTTTCATCAATCGCCGATATTGACGGTGCAGTCGGACGCGTTGGAATTTGCAGACTTTGCTCTTCGCTGTCAATCGTGGTTGTTCCGTTGCCCTTTTTTACTATTTCTATTGTTGTTCCCATATAAGCTGCAACCGCAAGCGAACCTTTTTCTGGCGTTACAGCTGTGCCGCCAATTGTATAGCTGCCTTCTACGAAACCTGTCAATTTTTCATTTTCATAATCTATTTCGATTGTTGGAGTTGTTTCCTTTACAGGGGCTACATATTCAATATTATTTGTCCAACTCTGGTCATGACCATAAGTTGTTGTTGCTTTCATTATTACTTCAAAGCGAATCAAATCGCCTTTATTTACTTCTAATGTCTGTTCGGGCTGAGATATATTTCCTCCATTCCAAGATGTAATTGTCCATTTAGTTTCATCATTATGTTTAATTTTATATTCAATCTCCGACCATGTACCTTGCATTATTTCAGCAGCGTTAATTTTAATAGTTCCTTTTTTAGGCGCAATAAATGTTCTTACGGGATGCTGTACCAATGTGTCTGCATTTTGTCCGCGAAGTTTATCTCCAAAGACTACCGGTTGGTTCCATGTCCAAGTGTCTATGGCATATCCATTGTCATAGACACTACTCATAGTTCCATAGTTATCCTCGCTTGAATTATAATATTCCGCTCTCCATACACCGTCATCCCATGTTCCATCGCTCGCTGATGTGCTGAAATTTGCGTTTGAATTATATGTAGCTAAAACCTGCGCTCCCTCTGCAATAACAAATGTCGGAAGCATTGCAAAAATCATTGATATGCTTATAAGCATTGAAATTAGTTTTCTCATTTTTTCTCTCCTCTTTCTTTACCCCTTTACAGCTCCTATTGTCAGTCCCTGTATAAAATATTTCTGGAAGAACGGATACACTATAAGTATCGGTCCCATAGCAACCACACAAAGCGCCATTCGTACTGCATCCTCAGGGATATTGCCTGAAAATCTCGACGCTACATCTGCATTCATCGTCGGACATCATCTGAATATTTTTCATCATTACCTGTAATAAAAATTGCAGGTTATACAAATTTTTATCCGTAATCAAAAGCATTGGGTTAAACCAGTCGTTCCAATACGCAAGCGTCTGAAAAAGCGCAATTGTGGCTATTGCAGGCTTTGCCAGCGGAAGAACAAGACTGAATAATATTCTTGTTTCCCCCGCCCCGTCCATTTTTGCTGATTCTATAATAGAAATCGGAATCGTCGTCTGAAAAAACGTCCGCATTATAATCGTATACCACGGACTCATTGCAAGCGGCAATATCAATGCAAAAAATGTATTGCCCAGATGATAAAACTTTGTTGTTACTATATACCACGCCAAAAGTCCTCCGCCGAAAAGCATGGTGAAAAATATGTAAAAAGTAAAGAACCCTTTGCCTTTAAGTCCCGGTCTTGACAGCGGATACGCATAAAGCGACATTACTATTACACTAAGAACTGTTCCACATATCGTTGAACATATTGTTACCAGATAGGCATGACCTACACCCATATTGCTTGTAAAAATATACCGATATGCGTCAAGACTTGTTTTAACGGGTATAATCTGATATCCGAAATCGTTAATTGCGCCTTGATCTGTAAACGAAATGATAATAACAAGCAATATCGGAAATACAAATACCGCAACAAGCGCAAGAAACATAATATGCAGAAGTACATTGACAAATTTATTATTTATTTCCATTTCTGTACCTCCTAAAACATTGCGCTTTCACGGTCAATTTTACGGACAACCGCATTTGCGCTTAACACCATTATAAATCCCAGAACCGACTGGAGCAT
>CAJTPP010000005.1:60421-68976 GCA_910578235.1 uncultured Clostridia bacterium
CCGCTGCACTCAGTCCGCTTCCCGAAGAACCCGCACCTATCATCATATTATATACATAAGTATTCATAACAAGAGTTGTAGGATATAACGCTCCCGAATTCATTGTCACATTATAAAACAGACCAAAATCCGAGCTGAAAATCCGTCCTATATCCATTATAGTCATAATAATCACTATGTTTTTGAGTGATGGAAGCGTAATATGTATTATCTGTTTCCATGTTGAAGCCCCGTCAATCGCAGCCGCCTCATAAAGTCCGGGATCTATGCCCGCCATCGCCGCAAGGTACACAATACTGCTGTATCCCACTGTTTTCCAAGCATTTACTATAAAAAGTATAAACGGCCACGCGTTTGTTTTGGTATACCAGTTTACTTTTTCTCCGCCAAACAAATTTATAAGCGCTGTGTTGTTTAAAAATCCCGATTCCATATTTAAAAATGCGTATACTATATATGCGATTATTACCATCGATAAAAAGTACGGCATTATGTAAATTGTCTGATATACCTTTGATGCAAGCTTATTCTTTACAAGCGACAGCAATACGGCAAGCGTTACCGCAAACACAACGCCCGTTGCAATAAACACAAGATTATACAAAATCGTATTCCTCATAGCTATCCATGCATTGGAATTGCTCATAAGCATTCTGAAATTCTCAAGTCCTATCCACGGACTTCCAAATATTCCATCTCGCAGATTTATCTTTTTAAATGCTATTATCATTCCGAACATCGGTATATATGAAAACATCAATACAAGTATAAAGCCCGGAATAAACATAAGATACAGAGGCATATTGTTTTTCAGCTGTGTTAATTTTTTATTCATATTATCAACTCCACACTTAGTCTGGGATTGCCGCAATAAAACGGCAATCTCAAGCTCAAATTATTTATTCTTCAAATATTCTGTAATCTGTCTTTGCAACTCCTCTTGTATCGTATCTTCTCCGGCTGCTTTAAGGTCCGCAAGATATTTTTCCACAATCGGCTCAGGATCCATTGCGCCAAGCGACGCCTGCTTCTCATACTGATTTTCCACCGCCGTACATGAAGCTATTTCCGTTTGCACAGCCGAAGTATCAAACTGAAAATTAACGAGCGGCGTTCTCTTTGCGCTGTCATTAAACTCTTTGAGCTGAATTTTAACATCCGGGTCTTCATCCGTAGTAGTATAACCTATGAACACATTTGCAAGCATCCACTTTACATCGGACAGATTATAGCCTGAATTAGGTATGAGCTTTATAACATTGTCAGATACTTTTTCATAATGCTTACCTTCAATTCCGAAAGTTACAAGATTGTTAAGAACAGGGTCTGTATTAAGAAGTTCCATAAATCTTGCCACTCTCGCAGGATTTTTTGAGGTCGCCGAGATACCGTTCATCGAAGCCATTCCGGGCTGTACACCGATTTCAGGCTCGGTAATGTCCACCTGCGCAAATTCGTATTTTGGGTTCTTGATGCTTTCCTCTAATTTTCCCGGTTTTAACTGCTGCATTACGCAAAAGCTCTTTCCGTTTTTCAGGCTTTGAAGCGGGTCTGAATTATTTGTCAAAATATCGCTCTTAATTAAGCCCTCTTTATAATATTGATTTGCCAGCTTAAACTGCGCCATTACCTCGGGCTGTTCAAGTCTGTTTACAATGGTAAAGGTGTCATCACCCGTGCGGTATCCGAGATTACAGCCTGTTATAACAGTCATTGGATTTAAGTCGCCCATCAATCCCATGTTTGCAGACCAGTCTACAGGGTATATTATATCCGGCTCCTTCTCCTTTATCATTCTCGCTATAGGCAATAAATCCTCATAATTCTTTACCTGAGACATATCTATATTATACTTATCCGCTATGTCTTTTCTATAAATCCAGCCTGTAGAAGATGCGTTTTCCTTAATTGTCGGCAATGCGTATATTTTTCCCTGCACTCTCGCACACTCAAGCGCATCTTTGTCTGAAAGCTCCTGCGTCTTTGGCATATACTCCGGCAGCAAATCATCAAGCGGATAGAAAGCGCCCGTTTCCGCACTTACCATATAGTTTAGCATCCAGTTTGACACATAGCACATATCAAAATATTCGCCTGCATTAATCATATTTGTCATTTTGTCACTATACTGCGCCGCTTCCATAATATTAAGCTTTACAGTAGCATTGATTTTGTCCTTCAAATACGCGTTAATCTCATTTTCAACCGATGCAACATCGGACTGTTGATTGGCGCATATGTACCAGTTGATTTCATACGGTGTGTCAGGAACCGTATTGGGATCCTCCATAGCCGTTGTTGCGTTTTTCTTTGTACCGCAGCCTCCTGCAAAACCTGCAAACAGCGTAACTGCTGCCGCAAGTGCGATACCCTTGAATAATCTGTTCTTCTTCATAATTTTTCCGCCTTTCTTTATTTAAATTTATTTAGTTACATCATAATCCCAGCGAGGGAAGCTCTTTAATATATTTTCTGATTATTTCCTGATTAAAACCGTTATTTTCAATAATCTCCTTGTACATCCGCGCCGACGGCTTCGGAGTTCTTTCAAATGTTCCGTTCTCACGGTCTACGCTGCAAAGCCCGAATTTAGGACGGAATGTCCACCATTCATAATTATCCAGCAGCGACCAGTAAAGAAAACCTTTGACGTCTACACCCATATCTATGCACTGCCTGAGCGCTGAAAAGTGAAGTATCATATAAGCAATTCTGAATCTGTCGTCATTGCAGCAACATCCGTTTTCCGTTATGTACACCGGCTTATCGGTAAGGCGCGTAAGCGTATTTATCATACATTCGGGATAAAACTCATCAAGATAAAAATCCATGTCTATCATTTTCAGCTTTTTGTGGTAATAATCAGATTTTCCGGCTCTTTCCATTGAATTTGTCAGCGTACGTGTATATATGTTTACAGACCAAAAATCAGATGTTCCCTTTATATCTTCCGAATAAAAACCATCCCTGCCAATCTGTATTACCTCACCTGTTCGCATTGCATGAAAGAAAAATTCATTATCGTTTGCATCGCGGTACTGAGCAGAGGCAATATCCATTTTATGGTTCGGTCTGTACGGCATATAGTTTACAAACGCATGCGCGGAGCTTACGGGCGCGGAGGTATATTTTTTTATTGTGTGATAACCGAGTGCGTGAAATTTAAGTGAATTCATCTTAAATTCCCCGTTTGCAAGATTAAATTCATTCAATACATTGTAAAAATCTACATACGGCGCAATTTTGGGAACTATATAATTGAGATACTTTTCAAAGTATATAAGATTTTCTTCCTTGTTAAATCCGCCCTTATCCTCAAACCATATCGGAATACTGAAATGCACCATTGTGCAGAACACTTTTATCCCTCTTTCCTTTAAAGCCGCAAAAAAGCGTATATAATGCTCTGCTGCTTCCTCCGAAAAGCAGTTTTCGTCAGGCTGTATTCTCGACCACTCAACCGATGTCCTGAATGCCTGATGACCGAGCCTTGAAATCAGTTCAACATCATCCATATACATTTCATAGCTGTTGCAGGCTATTCCCGAGGGTTCACCTATCGGGTTCGGATTCCCCTTCTGCTCGGACCGCCAGCTGTTAGAATTGGTATTATTCCCTTCTACCTGATGTCCTGCGTAAGAGCTGCCCCAAAGAAACCCTTTAGGCATTGTTGCATCCTTAATTGAAAAAATATCGTACATTTCTAATCACTTCCCAAAAATTTATTTATATCGCCGACCGCTTTTTCTGCCGAAGTTTTGCTTTCAATAAATGCAAGCACATCATTTTTTATCTGCATTGCAGTTTGAGCATAACTCTTTATGTGCGGTCGAAGCTGCACATTTTGCATACGGGATTCCATCTTAGGTATATGGTTCCACGCTGAAATTATAGTGTAATCGCTATATAGCTTAGGCTTTAGCGGATACATTCCGCTCTCTTTTATAAGCTCTTTCTGTACATCATCCCTTCTAAAAAAATCAAGTACCTTTTCACACTCCTCTTTATGTCCGCTCAAAGAAGAAACAGAAAATCCAAACAGCTTGGCTACTGATGTTTCCCTTCCATTCTGACTTGACGGAGTATTATGCGCCTTAAATATTGCAGATACCTCAGAGGAGTCCTCATAAAGTTCCGGAATAACGCTTGACCATGAATGCATTATTGGCACGTCACCCTTTTTGAATGCGTCTATATTCATTCTCTCATCGCCGTTTGAGCGGTATATGCTGTTATATAATCTTAAAGCTCCGTCAATATCTCCGTCCATATATTCAATAAGCTCCATAAGGGCGCAGATAATATCCTCACGGCTGTCAGCAATTTTCAGTTCTTCCCCTGTATTTATGTCATACTCGGATATACTTGAATATTCTCCGTCCCAGCTATATTTATCAAGCGAGTACAACATTCCCAAATCCATATGAAGCGGCGTCGCGTATGCCGTATCATTTCTTATAAAGCTTTTCTGCACATAATCAAAATATTCCTCATCAGCCTTTAATGAGTATGAAAGCGGTGCAATCCACTGCTTATCAATAAAATCGTCAATCCATGTATCCTCCGTTTCTACTATATCAAATAAATACTCTCCCGATGAAAATGCCGACGATAACAAGCTATATTGTTCAAAGCCGGAAGAAAGCTCGATAAATTTCAAGGTTATACCTTTATTTTCTCTTTCAAATTTTTCCTGTACCTTTTGCAGAAGACTGCTTTCACCTGAACGCACCGCTACGGTTAAAGTCAAAAGCTCTTCCTTTTCATAATTATTATTACGAATACCACACGAAGTTAAAAGACATAAAATTAACGTGATTATAAACGCAAGTTTAATATACCCTTTCAAAAAAATCCCTCCTTCCCCTTATATTAAAACACACTTTTAATTACAATATAATTTTAGCATACCCAAAAAAAACGCACAATGCGAAAAACTTCAACTCTTTGTATGAAAAACTTCAACTCTTCCACATATACACATTGAAATAAATACAAAAATATAGTATAATTCTAATATGAAAGCAGGGGTGATAAGAATGAAAACAAAGCGTATATATAATAATTTATCGATTGCGCGTAAAATGATTATCCCTTATGTATTGATTACCGCAATATGCATCACTGTTCTTACTCTCATAATATCTTTTAAATCTGCTAAAACAGTTATGGAAATTTCTCAGCACAACGCCGGTCAAATGATGCAGTCTACATACAAAAGCATGAAATCACAGATTGATGATATAAATATAATGTTTACCACCTTGCAGGCAAACCACAATATTCAGGACGCCTTAAAGGATACTGATACTGCTCACGCTTCGTATAACGCCTCTGTAATTGAGGATATTCTTGCCGAAACAGATATTTACAGCACAAAAACAAGCAATATCAGTCTGTATGCCATAAATCATCCCGAGTATGCTTCATTAAGTTCTAAAATTGTTTTTTCAGACAGCGTAATTAAAAATAATTACTTTTATGATGAAATAATTAAAAACGGCTCAATCCCCAAGTGGATTGCAAACGACAACAACTATTCGTCAAAAAGCTGTATTACTGCTGTAAAGCTCCTTACCGATAACTTTACTGGTAATCCTCTTGCCATAGTCCAGATAGATATTGACACAACTCAGTTTGTGGCGCCCCTGCAAAATCTGCGGCTTGCAGATACCGGACAAATTTTCATCTGCACAAATTCACTGCATCTTCTGAACCCATACAAGGACAGCTTTATTGAGCAGTTTTCTCATAACAATGATCTTTATCAACTTATCGAAAGCAATACAGTTAATACTGTATATACAAGCATTAACAACGATAAATATATGGTAATGTCTTATCCCTTAAACGGTACGGAATTTCACCTTGTAGGCGCATTGAAGATGAATGAATTATTCACAAAGTCCATTCCCCTTCGCAACGCTGTAATTATAACGTCAATTTTACTGATTTTAATAACGTCATTGCTTATCTACTATATATCGTCCCACATTTCAAAACCCATAGTATATCTTGCAAATGAAATGGACCGGTATACACTCGGTAATACTCCATATATGCTTACATATAATCAAAATGATGAAATAGCACAATTATATAATTCCTTTAACAATATGCAGGAAAGAATATATAATCTGACGCACGATTTGGCCGAGTCTTTGCAGATTCAGAAAAAAGCCGAGCTTAAAGCAATACATTCACAGATTTCACCGCATTTCCTGTATAATACGCTTAACTCAATAAGCGCACTTGCGAGAAAACACAGTCTTGATGATATTGAATATATGACATCGTCTTTAGCGACATTTTTCACAAGAACGCTGAATAATGGAAATACATTCTGTACCATAAGCGACGAGCTTGCTCACATAACAAGCTATATGAATATTCAGAATATACGTTTTTCCAATAAATTTAAGATAGATATTAAAATTCCGGAAGAAATAATGGCTTATCAGATAATAAATCTGACATTGCAGCCACTTGTTGAAAACTGTATTGTTCACGCATTCAGCGGCAAGCACGAGCAGGGAAATATAATTATATCCGGCAGAAAATCGGATAATGATATTTATATTGACGTTGCGGACGACGGACTTGGCGAAAATATCACAGACATCCGTTATCTGAATAAACGCGTGAATGAACCGTTTGATTTTGATAATCAGATAGACCATTACGGAATACACAGCGTACATAACCGTATTCAGTTATATTACGGTTCAGGCTACGGTCTTTCTTATTCATATAATGAAATGGGCGGTATAACGGCAACTATACATATTCCCGCCAACAAAAAGGAGGATAACAGATAATGAGAGCGCTTATGATTGTCGAGGACGAAAAACTTTGCCTTGAAAGCTTAATACAAATACCATGGGAAACCATTGATATTAAAGTTATCGGTACAGCAGGAAATGGCAGTGAGGCTATCGAAAAAATAAAGCAAACACCTCCCGATATAGTCCTTACCGATATTGAAATGGAGGACGGAAACGGATTTATGCTCGCAAATGAACTAACCTATCGTTTCCCTAATATAAAAATTATATTTCTCACTGCGCACGATAAATTCGAATACGCACAGAAAGCCATAAGCTATAAAGCCTTCGCTTTTATTTTGAAACCTATAAATCAAAAAATATTGCTTGATACCCTTCTTGAAGCAAAAAATAAAATAGAAGATGAAAATATCGAACACAATCAATATGAACAATTACTTACAGACTTTTCAAACTGCAAATATTTTCTTAAGGACTATTTCTTTTCATCAATATCTAATAATCATATTGATGAAATAAAAACCATGTTTGAGATAAATAAAGACGGCATTGGTTTTCAAACTATCCTGATTTCACATTTTGACAGTAACGGTATAGTACAGGCGATAGATTTTAAATTTTTTACCGAAATAATTACTGCTCTCACTCCTTATGGTTTCAGCTTTATACCATTTTACGAGCAGAATATGCTTACATATATAATACAGTCTGCTCAAAGCGATATTATCGAAAAATCCTTTGAGGCTGCTAATATTATATCAGGGTATATGAAATATCATGACAGCATGAACTTTACAGTTGCAATAGGCTCCGACGTAAATAATATAAAACAGCTTTCTTTTTGCGAAAAACGCGCTCAGGAAGCCCTTAAATACCGTTTTTCCATAGGTGAAAATGAAGTCATTTATATTGACGATATTGAACCCGCTAAATTTTCAATGTCCAATATTGACGAATTAAAAGCACGGCTTATTGACAATATTAAAATTGCAAATATATCTCAGGCAAAGAAAGCTGTAAGTGAAATATTTGAAAGTATGCAAACCTCTCACACATCTCTTGACCTTACACAGCGCATTTGTCTTGAGCTTGTTATTATGATGTCAATAGCAATGGCACAGCTCGGAGAGCAACCGGAGGTTCTGTTTAACAAAACAGAAATATGGTCTCTTATCAAAACCTATCAGTCTATGCCTTCGCTTGAAAAATTTATTTCCGATATTTCCGAAACTGCAATATCTGTTATCAGCGCAAAACGCGAGGATAAAAACAACAGCATTGTGGAACGCGCAATAGAGCTTATAAAATGTAATATGGAAACGGATGTATCTCTTGAAACAATCGCCTCACAAATTCCTATTTCATCAACCTATTTAAGCTCAATGTTTAAAAATAAAACTGGTGTGTCATATAAAAATTATATAACACAAATCAGGCTGAACAAAGCAAAGGAACTGCTTTTAAATACTGATTTGCCCATATACGAAATTGCGTCAAAAACAGGATATGAGGATCAGAGGTATTTCAGCACTCTGTTTCAGTCAAAAGTGGGTATGCTGCCGACAGAATATCGAAAACATAGTGACACTAATCTTTAAAGTTCCTAATATCCCCACTGACATAATACCGCGCATAGATAATTATGCGCGGTATTGTTTTATGTTTTTTATACTTTTAATAGTTTGTATTCGTTTTAAGGGGGGGAGGAAATCACTATACTTTTAACCGATTATAACTAAGGGTGTCAGAAGCAGATTAGCCTACTCAAAA
>CAJTPP010000006.1:0-31196 GCA_910578235.1 uncultured Clostridia bacterium
TGCTCTTCCCAATGCGCGCGGCTCGCCATCTTTTCCCCACTGCAAGAATAATTCTAAAATCCATTAAGGATTTTCAATAATTGACATTTAATTTTTAGCAAAGTATAACGGAGTTTTTATAAATATAGTTTTACCCAGCAAGCATTCTGTTTACAGCAGAAATAAGCGCGTAAATCGATGCTGTATTTATATTGGCGTCAACACCGGCTCCCCAGAACATCTTCTCGCCTTGCTTCACAGCAATATATGTTGCCGCTTTCGAGTCTGAAGAGCGCGTCAGAGCATGCTCGGTATAATTGCTTATTTCAAAGTCACAGTCCAAATATTTGCGCAACCCGTTACACAATGCATCAAGCGGACCGTTACCCTTCCCTTCAATTGAAGACACCTTTCCGCTGTATTCAATAGTCGCAGAAATATGAGTACCGTCATCTTCATCGCCCGAACGGTAAAAACGCGTCTTTATAGGCTCGGCAACATTCACATAAATGTCCTTAAACGCCTGATGTATCTCATGGTTAGTAAGCACCGTTTTCTTTTCGTCTGACATATCATTGATGACCGACGCAAATTCAACAAGCATTGGCTTAGGAAGCGTATAACCGTACTTGTTTTCCATAATATAACTTACTCCGCCCTTACCCGACTGACTGTTTATCAAAATAGGCTCATACTTTCTGCCTATATCTGTCGGATCTATTGTAAGATACGGATTTGCCCATTTGTTCTTCGGACTTGATCCGAATTTATCCATACTCTTTTTAATAGCGTCCTGATGTGAGCCTGAAAAAGCGACATACGCCATTTCGCCCGCGTAAGGATGTCTCGGATGTATCGGCAGACGATTATACTTTTCAAACACTTCTATAATTTCATCTATATTCTCCAGATTAAGCTCGGGATTTATTCCCTGACAGAACATATTAAGAGCGACAGTGATAATATCTGTATTGCCTGTTCTTTCACCGTTTCCGAAAATGGTTCCTTCTACTCTGTCAGCCCCGGCCAGCAACGCAAGCTCGCTTGATGCGACGCCCGTGCCCCTGTCATTATGCGCGTGCACGCTTATTATCAAATTTTCACGGTTGTTGAGATGTCTGCACATATACTCAATCTGATCAGCATACACATTCGCTGTGGCGACTTCAATTGTTGACGGAAGATTTACAATCACCTTATTGTCCGCCGACGGTTCAAACACATCCAAAACCGCATTAGTAACCTCAGCCGCATAGTCCATTTCAGTGCAGGTAAAACTTTCCGGCGAATACTCATAACGAATATTTCCTTCAAGCTGTCCCGAAACAAGACTCTTTACAAGCTTTGCTCCGTCTACGGCAAGCTGCTTGATTTCTTCCTTATCTTTTCTGAATACCACCTCACGCTGAAGTGTAGATGTGGAATTATACAAATGTATAACCGCGTTTTTCGCTCCCTTAAGCGCTTCTACAGTTTTCTTTATAATGTGCTCACGAGCCTGTGTCAGCACTTGAATGGATACATCATCAGGAATTAAATCCCCGTCTATAAGACGACGCACAAATTCAAACTCAGTATGTGACGCGGCCGGAAAGCCCACTTCAATTTCCTTAAATCCCAGCTTCACAAGAAACTTAAAAAACTCAACCTTTTCATCAGTTGTCATTGGCGAATATAACGCCTGATTACCATCACGAAGATCAACACTGCACCATATCGGCGCTTTTGTGATTTCTTTCCCCGGCCATTCACGGTTTTCCAGCGGAACCGGGTGATACATTCTCTGATATTTCTGATAATTCATAATAATCCTCCTGTATATATGTTATTATATAAACAAAAAAGCCGAGCCACAATGTGACTCAGCATAATTTCAATACTTTATCAGTACAGAAAAACCAAACTGACGGCCACATTGCCAAATCAGCTTAGGAGTAGGAGGTTATTAAATTTTACAATTGAAAAATTCTCCATTATTCTTTACCTCTTTCTATACTATACTGATATTTTACAACATTTTTTGCAATATGTCAATATTTTTTACTGAAAAAAATGTTTATATTTTTTTATTTCTAATATATTGCGAAACCGCATATATTTTAAAATATATCAGGATACTTAAAATATTGACTAAATATTATATTTAGTATATAATGTACCAATAATAATATCAGGAGAGTTTAAAATGAGTCTGTTTTCAATTATATTACTTGCGGCCGCTCTTGCTATGGACGCGTTTTCCGTTGCAGTTACTGACGGCATGATAGTCCAGAACATCAAATTTTACGAAAAAATAAAAATCGGTTTATTTTTTGGCGCGTTTCAATTTCTTATGCCGTGCATAGGCAATTTTATTGCAAGCTTTGCCGCCGGTTATATAGAAAAATTCGATCACTGGATAGCGTTTATTCTGCTTGCGTTTTTGGGTATCCGCATGATTATTGAAGCAAACGGCGAACAGGAAATTCCCAAAAATCCTCTGAAAACCTCTACCCTTTTCTTTATGGCAATAGCGACAAGTATTGACGCGCTTGCGGCGGGTATCACACTTGCCGCAATAAACGCGCCTATACTTTTTCCGTCGCTGATAATCGGTATTACCGCATTTTTATTTTCCTTTGCCGGAGTAAGTATCGGAAAGCGTTTCGGTGATTTCCTCGGAAACAAAGCTGAAATTGTCGGCGGTATTGTCCTGATCCTTATAGGCACAAAAACTCTTATTGAACATCTACTCGGCCTCTAATTTTATAACGCTGTCAGCAATATTCTCACCAAACTCAATGTCATGCTCCACAAACAGCATTGCGGGATTATATTCGCTTATAAGCTCCTCTATCTGCATACGCGAGAATACATCAATATAATTAAGCGGTTCGTCCCATATATAAAGATGCGCTCGCTGACAAAGACTCATGGCAATAAGCACCTTCTTTTTCTGACCGTCACTATAGCTTTCCATATCCCTGTCAAACAAACTACGCGAAAAATCCATCTTCCGCAGAATTGTTTTAAACAGGCTCTCATCAATTTCCCGTTCGGACGCAAACTCATGCAGTCCTCCCTTAAGAAATGACGTATCCTGCGGAACATATGAGATTACAATATTCTTCCCCTTTTCTATACTTCCTTCAAATTCAGCTGTCCCATTCGCAATCGCTTTGATAATACTTGATTTGCCGCTGCCGTTTGAGCCGCTTAAGAGAATTTTCTCTCCATCCTTTATCTCAAAACTGACACTCCTGTTAATCTTTCTGCCGTTATATTTAACCGACAAGTCTTTTACCTTAACTATTGTTCCTCCTGATTTAAGCGGCGATATTTTTAGGCTGTCTGTACTCTCAACATTACGCAGCAATGACTCTTTTTCCTCGATTGCCTTTTCGCGCCGCGTTTCAAGACTTTTTCTGCGGCGCTGCATTTTCCTCGATCTTTCCGCCGCATATTCTTTTGTACGCTCATATTCCAATGATTTTTTCCCAATTCTTGTGCTTTCTACCTTATCCGCCCATTTGCCGGATTGCTTTGCCGCAGAGGAAAGTCGGTTTATCTCCCGTTTCAGTTTTTCATTGCTGCTTTTCTCAAATTCATCCTTTAACTGCTTATTATAGTACCAAGATGAAAAATCTCCGTGATGCAATTCAATATCTGCACGGTTGATTGATAATATATGATCCACACAATTATCCAGAAAACGCCTGTCGTGAGACACAAGTATAAAACCTTTTTTTGACTCAAGATATCTGCTGACTTTTTCCCTTCCCATTCTGTCCAAATGATTTGTCGGCTCATCTATCAAAAGAAAATTATCCTGTTTTAAAAACAGTCCAGCAAGCATAAGCTTCGTCTTTTCTCCGTTACTTAATGTATTCACCGGTCTGTACAGGATTTCATCCTCAAGCCCCAGCAGATTAAGTTCTCTGCAAAGCTCCCAGTATTCAAATTCGAGACACATAGTCTCAGCCACATCCAGCCCCGACATCTCCTCGTCTTCTATCTCAAACGGAAAATAATCAAATGTTACATTTGATACAATACTGCCTCTATACTCATACATCCCTAACAACAGTTTTAAAAATGTTGTCTTACCTCGCCCGTTTCTGCCGGTCAGACCAAGCCGCCAATCTGTGTCTATGCTTAATGACACACCCTCAAAAACATTTTCATAATTACCGTCATAACCGAATGTCAGATTTTTAATATTAATAACAGACATATACATCCCTTCTTTCTACAAAAAATACTGCGGAAAATATCTTCCGCAGCATATCCAAAAAAGACATACAAAAAGAAGAATTGCAATTTTCCGCACATGCATACAAAAAAAGCATGCAGTTCTAAAAACCTTCTGCGGATTAATTGCGCATCTTCCCACATCCCATCTGTAATTTATATTCTGATTATAGCAGATGTATCGCTATATGTCAATAAATATTGACAATAATTATCATTTAATATATAATATTACTATAAAAACTTAGGAGAGTACAAAATGGATTTAACTTCGCCAAAAGTGATACGAAGCATACAGGAAAAATTCGGATTTACATTCAAAAAAGGCCTTGGACAAAATTTTCTTACATCACAAACGGTTCTTGAAGATATTGCCGGAGCGGCAGAAATTGAAACCGGCGTCATTGAAATAGGCCCAGGTTTCGGAGTACTGACTTCACAGCTTGCGGCACGTAGCCAAAAGGTATTAGCGATAGAAATAGATGAACGCTTAATTGATGTGCTTAACTATACTCTCTCGGAATTTGATAACATTAAAATTATAAACGCGGACATTTTAAAACTGGATCTTAAATCGCTTATACAAAAGGAGTTTAACGGCGGACAGATAAGCATTGCCGCCAACCTTCCATATTATATTACGACTCCCATAATAACAAAACTGCTTGAAGAAAAGCTTCCTGTACGCAATATAGTTGTTATGGTGCAAAAAGAAGTTGCCGAGCGTATGTCAGCCATGCCGGGAACTAAGGATTACGGAGCAATAACCGTGCTTTGCAGATATTACACAGAACCGTCTGTTATTACTAATGTTAAAGCGTCGCTTTTTGTACCGCCTCCGAAGGTTGACAGCGCTGTGCTAAAACTACGCGTACTGGATAAACCGTCTGTTGAGGTACTCAATGAAAAATTGTTTTTTAAGGTTGTCAGAGCCGCTTTTTCACAGCGAAGAAAAACGCTTCTCAACTGTCTTTGTTCAGCTTTTCCTATTCCAAAACCTGAAATGTCTGCTTTACTTGAGAAAAATGATATACATCCCGCAAGACGCGGCGAAACCCTGTCTCCCGAAGAATTTGCCGTCATTGCGGACGCAATTGCAAATAATTAATTTTATATGAGGTGATTTACAATGCAATTTTACAATCTTACTTATGGTGAACGGATTATGATTATCCGAAAAAGAGTAGGACTGACAAAAAAGGAACTGGCCGAGCTATGCGGCACTACTGTCTCGGTAATTTCCAAAATGGAAAACAGCATGCCAAATCCTGACAATAAAATACTTGCAAATATAGCTTTTGTGCTTAATGTCACAGCAAATATGCTTATATTCGGATTTGACGACGCAAAGAAAAATCAGCCCCTTGAGGGACTGATTAAAAACGCGTGATACTTTTATTAACAGATATTTATAATGAAAAGTCCTCCGGACTGTAATCAGTCCTTAGCTTCCTCATTCGTCTGACGTTTTTTTTCAAAATGTCATAACGGAATTTTGCACAAGCCGCACCGTTTATCGGTACAGCTTGTTTTTTTATCCCGCAGTACATTTCTTCGTCACTGATTTTATGCGCCGCCTGACAAAC
The DNA here is from genome assembly GCA_910578235.1 of uncultured Clostridia bacterium. Lineage (GTDB taxonomy): Bacteria > Bacillota > Clostridia > UBA1381 > UBA1381 > Hominilimicola. Next base: position 5,796 of record CAJTPP010000006.1, read on the forward strand.
AGCACAGATTTTATTTATATCCTGCGAATATATCATTTTCTACCCCACACTATATTACTACATACTTTCCACTGTCTCTATGCCAAGTAATCCCAACGCGGTTTTTATAACCTTTGTCGTCACATCAACTATTGCAAGACGCGCCTTTTTAGTATCCATATCCACGTCTTCTTTCATTATCGGATTTGTATTGTAAAACTTATTAAAAGCTTTTGTCAGATTAGTAACATATCGGTTTACATAAAACGGTTCATTCTTTTCAGCCGCATCCTTAACAGCGTCACCGAAAGCATTGAGCTGCTTCACAAGCGAATATGTCTCGCCGGAAACCGCTTTTGCAAAATCTGCGTCTGAGTAATCAATACCTTCCGCCTTTCTCAATATACTTCTTCCCCTCGCATAACCATACTGACAATACGGCGCGGACTCGCCCTCAAAATCAAGCATGGTATCCCAGCTTAGATCTATATCCTTTTCCCTGCTGTTTTTAAGAAAAGTATACAGCACGGCGCCTATGCCTATCTTCTTTGCCGCGGTTTCCTTATCATCAACAGCCGAATTATTCTGCTCGATTATTTCACGTGTCTTTTCAATTGACTCGTTCAGCACATCATCAAGATACACAATATCGCCATGACGTGTGGACAGATTTTTACCGTCAAAACGCACAAGTCCAAATCCCACATGGACACAGTCATCCGCCCATTCCCAACCGGCTTTCTTCATCACTGAAAACAACTGTTTAAAATGCAGCGCCTGCGGTGTTCCGACAACATATATATTTTTATAAAAATTATATGTTCTGCGTCTGTATAGCGCAGCCGCGATGTCACGCGTCGCATAAATTGTAGCCCCGTTTGATTTCAGTATGATACACGGCGGCATATTCAAATCCGACAAATCTACCACCTGCGCGCCGTCACTTTCAACAAGCAGATTTTTATCACGCAGTATATCCACAACCTCGTCCATTTTATCCGAATAAAACGCTTCACCATTATACGAATCAAATTTTACACCAAGAATATCATAAACGCGATTAAACTCTACAAGGCTTATTTCTCTGAAATATTTCCATAAATCAGTCGTTTCTTTATCGCCATCCTCAAGTTTTTTAAAATAATCTCTGGCTTCATCCTCAAATTCAGGATGCTTTTCAGCTTCCTCATGAAATTTTACATATATTTTAAGAAGCTCCTGTATTGGATTTTTCTCGATAACAGCTTTATCTCCCCATCTCTTATACGCGCTTATCAGCTTGCCGAACTGAGTCCCCCAGTCTCCAAGATGATTGAGCGACTGCACGTTATAGCCTAAATAACTGTAGATTTTCGCCAATGAATTACCCAATGCGGTTGAAAAAAGATGGCCTATATGAAACGGTTTTGCTATATTCGGAGAGGAATATTCCACGAGCACCGTCCTGCCTCCGCCGACATCTGATTTTCCCCATTCGTTGCCGGCGGACTGAATTGCGGTAACAGTCTCTCTTATAAATATTTCACGGTTAAAGAAAAAGTTCAGATATCCTCCAACCGCTTCAACTCTGTCAATTATATCATCATCCGACAGCTTTCCCGCAAGCTCCTGTGCAATTACAGGCGGCGCTTTTCGCAGCACCTTTGCCAGCGGAAAACACGGAAACGCAAGATCACCCATTTTTTCGTCCGGCGGAATTTCAACAGATTTCATGGCTGTTTCACTGTCCAGTCCGGTTATATCAACAATTTTTTTTACTACATGTTCTTTAAAATCCATTTTCCCTACTCCTCTTTTGATAACTGCTTTTATTATAACATTTTAATCGCTCAGATGCAATATTTTTTTATAGAACTCACATTTTGAATAATAACATTCAAATATTTTAATACATTCACGAAACAGAAAAACGGCACAAATCATGCCGTTTCCCCATATAATCTTTACTTTTCAAACAAAATACCCTGTTCAAGTCTGTCACATGCATCATAATAACTTTCGGGAGTTCCTATGTCTATACGAACCGCGTCAAATACATAAGCATACACATCAGCCCTTGTAATCAGCCATGGAATAAAGTGTCCTGGCGCGTCAGGATTGTTGCCTTCTTTAAGATATGTGTCTATCATCTGCAGTGTGTCTTTCCTGTATAAATAAAACGGCGGAACACCCAAATCCGACTTAGGATTTTGAGGTTTTTCCTCAAAACCGATTACCTTGCCGACGGAATCCAGCTCAACAACACCCATAGAATGAAGCTCGTCATGATTTTCTATTTTATGCGCGCAAATCATATCACATTTTTTTTCACGATACATATCCACAAAATCATTCAGAGAGAAATCAAATATATTATCGCTTGCCATAACAAGTATTTCATCAGATATATTTTCAAGTCCTATGACATATTTAAGATCACCGATAGCGCCCAATCTGTTATCATTGCTTGTTGTACGGTCATTTATTATTTTAATCTGTTTTGAGCCTTTATAGCTCTTACTCCAATTCAAGAAATGATCAGAAAACTTTTCATTGGTAACAATATAAATATTTTCTATATCCTCTACCTCGTCTATCTTTTCAACCACCATATCAAGAATAGTTTTTTTCCCTAACCTTAACAAAGCCTTAGGCATATTCTCCGTCAGTGGATACAGTCTTGTCGCATAGCCAGCAGCCAGTAACACACATTGCATAGCACTTCTCCTATAGATCAAAAACTATTTATTCTCCAGTTTATTAACAAGAGCCGTGATCTTATTTACAGGATCAAGCAGTCTTGAAATTGTTTCATCATGATTAAGAGTATCTATAAGAAGCGACATATACTTTGACATATCAACCTCACAGTACCATTCGCGCGTTGCAAGATCAGGATCTCTGTAGATAAGGTTCGTTGTGAATATCTTGTCCACAATACCATTTTTAAACGCCTCATCAAAACAATCAAGACCATTGCAAAACAGACCGAATGACGCAAATACAAATATCCTTTTTGCCCCCTGCTGTTTCAGGTTTGTGGCAACATCAATAACTGATTCTCCTGATGAAATCATATCGTCAACAATAATAACATCCATACCGTTCACATCGCGGCCAAGATACTCATGAGCTACAATAGGATTTTTGCCGTTTTCAAGTCTCGAATAGTCGCGGCGCTTATAAAACATACCAAGCTCAAGTTTAAGTACCGACGAATAGTACATACATCTCGACATACCGCCTTCATCGGGAGAAATTACAATTGTATCAAATTTATTAAGAGAGATATCAGGAACATTTTTTATAAGCGCTTTTATCATCTGATATGTAGCCTGAACATCATCAAAGCCGGACAGAGGAATAGCGTTTGATATTCTCGGATCATGGGCGTCAAAAGTGATAATATTTGCAACACCCATATTTACAAGCTCCTGAAGCATAAGCGCGGCGTCTAAAGACTCACGTCCGCTTCTTCTGTGCTGTCTGCCCTCGTACAGCATAGGCATAACGACAGTCACGCGTCTCGCTTTTCCGCCCATAGCGGCAATAATACGCTTTAAATCCTGAAAATGATCATCAGGGCTCATATGATTTTCAATACCGTACATTTTATATGTAACGCCGTGATTAAACACATCACATATAATATACACGTCATGTCCTCTTACAGACTCGTCAATCATGCATTTGCCCTCTCCGGTACCAAATCTCGGGCAGTTTACATGTGTAACATATGTATCAATGTTCTCAAAGTGTCTGAACGCTTTCAGATACTCGTCAATCCTGGCTGTTATAGCCTCGCAGCCTTTCATGCTTATGATACTCAGCTTACCTACAATAGGTGTCTCCTCGCTTATAAAATTGTTTGTCATAGTCATTCTCCTTTTTAGCGGAAGCATATGTAATTCCAACATATATTTTACATATATGTTACATATTAAAATATATCATATATTTTGTACTTTTGCAAGTGACACATTTTAATGATTTTAGAGAATTTTCGACAAAGATTTTGTTTATTATAGATATTTTTTTCTAATTCCGGTCCGCTCCATAAGCATGAAAACTGCAAAAATCACAATTACGTGCAGCGGAAACGCCACAAAGTTCTTTATAATACGCTCAACCGCAAACACCTGATACGCCTTATTATACATCACAGCCAGCCAGAATGTGTTAAGGATAATATTAACAAAAAGCGTAATAATGAATACCGACAGTATTACCCACCATATGGCTCTTTTTTCACTGCGCTTGTAGAGACATATTCCGTAAATAAGCCCTCCCAGCATTGCAGACAACGTAAATCCGGGGAAATACGCTCCGCCGCCCGGATTAAGAAAATATCCGATAATATCTCCAATCGCGCCCACCGCCATCGCCGGAACAGGCCCAAGCAGCATACCCGCAGCGGAAGAAACCGCAAAAGTAAGCGTTATTCTGTTTTCCAGTACAAACTGAAATTTGAACATGCCAAGCACCGCATGCAGCGCGATAAACATCGCGGTCATCACGAGTCCTCTTGTTGTTGTCAGATTTTGCGCTGACATTTTAAATTTTTTGAGCATAGAAAAACACCTCCATAAAATTTCTGGCAATCAAACATTGCCAAAAAAAGAGATGCTCACTATTTTTTCAGCGGGATGCGGTCGGCGCACCGCAAGCATTAATGCTTTTCGTCCGAATGACAACTCCCCGTTCACCCGGCACTTTACGCGCGCAAACCTACTCTGTAGTCTGATTGTATTCATCATTATACACTATAGCGGTATATTTTGCAATAGTTTTTTTAAAAAAAGTTGATTTTTTTTGTAATTTCCACTTTCACAATTTTATAAAAGAAATAATTGCAATTAAATGCTTTCTCAGTTCCTCGCCGCTCTGCGCGCAAAGATACGCGGGCGCGACATCAAACACTGTCTTACAGCCTGTCTGACCTTCCTTATTCATACGATATGCCGCTCTTGCGTATGCGATAAGCACAGAAGATGTAAATTCAGGATTTGAGTCAAGCTTCAGACTATATTCAATAACATGTCTGTTTTCGCCGTCCCAGCCCGTTCTGCCCGTTCTTATAACTGATCCGCCATGAGGTATTCCGCTGTGATTAGCCTTAAGCTCATCCTCTGAAATAAAATAAACTGTCGTGTCATAATCCGCAAAATAATTCGGCATAGTCTTAATTTCATTCTCAATACGGTCTAAATCCGCGCCGTCCTCAGCTACAACATAACACTCGCGCGTATGCTTCTCACGTGTAGAAAGCTCAGGATTTTCACAGTTTCGCACCGTGGCCAGCGCCTTTTCCACCGGAACCGTGTACTGTCTGGCGTCCTTCACACCTTCAATTCTTCTTATAGCGTCAGAGTGTCCCTGACTTACTCCCCTGCCCCAGAACGTATAATCACTGCCGTCTGAAAGAATTGCATTGGCGTAAAGTCTGTTCAAAGAGAACATTCCCGGATCCCAGCCGACAGATATAATTCCGATATGACCGTTCTTCTTAGCTTCAGCGTCAACAGCTTCAAAATGCTCAGGGATTCTGGCATGTGTATCGAAGCTGTCTATAACATTAAAATACCTGACATACTCAGGTGTTTGCTTCGGTAAATCTGTAGCGCTGCCGCCGCATAAGATCATAACATCAATCTCATCTTTATGAGCCTCTATATCATTTACCGAATAAACCTTTACACCTTCTGTCAGAATTTTTACATCCGATGGTTCACGCCGGGTAAATACTGCCGCAAGAGACATATCACTATTCTGCTTAATCGCGCATTCAACACCCCGTCCGAGATTTCCATAACCCAAAATTCCAATTCTTACTGACATTTTTATCACTCCGTTTATATATAATTTCAAAAGCCGGTTAGCATTTGCTAATATTTTACCATATTACTTTTATTTTGTAAAGTCCTTTATTACTGTTCCATTATACTGCCCGTTTATTACAAGTATTTGTTGTATATACAGTTTCAAACATATATTTTCCAAATTATGTTGACTATTAATGATTAAATGTGTTATAATAATAATGTTGTAATAATGGTCGGAAAAAATAATATGGAGGTAAAATTGTGGCAAAAGCTAAAAAACTGAAAATCATACCATTAGGCGGTCTTGATGAAATCGGAAAAAACCTGACCGCAATTGAGTACGGAAATGAAATTATAATGGTAGATTGCGGTATGGCTTTCCCCGATGACGATATGCCCGGAATTGACATGGTAATAAACGATATTACCTATCTTGAAAAAAACTGGTCAAAAATCAAGGGTATATTTTTAACGCACGGTCATGAGGACCATATCGGCGGACTGCCTTATTTTCTTAAAGCAATTAATGTTCCTGTATACGGAACAAGACTAACGATCGGACTTGTTGAACATAAACTTAAGGAACATAATCTTTTATCAAAGGTAAAGCTCGTGAGGGCTAAATACGGAAATACAATGAAAGCGGGCCAATTCTTCTCTGTTGAGTTTGTGCGTACAAATCACTCAATAGCAGACAGTGCGGCTCTCGCAATCAAAACACCTGTCGGAACAGTCATTCACATGGGTGACTTTAAAATAGACACTACGCCGATTGTCGGCGATATGATTGATCTCGCCCGTCTCGGCGAGCTTGGCAAAGAAGGCGTTCTTGCTCTTATGTCGGACAGCACAAATGTCGAGAGACAGGGATATACCATGAGCGAAAGGAGCGTAGGCGAACGCTTCGAGCAAATATTCAAAGGATGCAGCAAGCGTATTATAGTTGCAACCTTCGCTTCAAATGTTCACAGAGTGCAGCAGATTATTGACGCGGCAGCGAAAAACGGGCGTAAAGTGGCCGTTTCGGGCAGAAGTATGGAAAACATTGTTGAAATTTCCATTCTTCTCGGATATATGAAAGTGCCTGAAGGAGTGCTTATTAACATTGACAACATCAAAAAATACAGACCAAATCAAGTAGTTATTATTACAACAGGCTCGCAGGGAGAGCCTATGAGCGCTCTGACGAGAATGGCATTCTCAGACCACCGCAAGGTGGAGGTTACGAAGGACGATCTTATTATAATAAGCGCGACTCCCATTCCCGGAAATGAAAAATCTGTTTCAAATGTTATAAATGAATTATTCAAAATAGGAGCGGACGTCATTTATAAAGCGCTGGCCGAGGTACACGTATCGGGACACGCATGTCAGGAGGAGTTAAAGCTTATTTTAGCGCTTACAAAACCTAAATACTTTATTCCCGTGCATGGCGAACACCGTCATCTTGTGCTGCACAAGGAGCTTGCGGCAAACGTCGGTATACCGCATAAAAACAGCTTTGTTCTTTCCAACGGACAAGTTCTTGAACTTGACACACACAGCGCAAAGCTTGCGGGCACAGTACCGGCCGGCAAAATTCTTGTGGATGGCCTCGGCGTCGGAGATGTCGGAAATATTGTTCTCCGAGACAGGAAGCATTTGTCTGAGGACGGTCTTATTATTGTTGTGGTAACCATTTCTCATGATGATAAAGAAATGGTTTCAAAGCCCGATGTCATTTCAAGAGGCTTTGTATATGTGCGCGAAGCAGAGTCGCTTATAGACGGCGTGAGAAATGTAGCCGCCCAAAGTATTACCGATTGTCTTGGCAAACGCAATATGGACTGGGCAATTCTCAAAAGCTCACTAAAATCATCAGTCGCGCGATATATTTATGAACAAACAAAACGCAGTCCTATGATACTGCCGATTATTGAGGAAATATAGTATAAAAAAACAGATATGCTTTGCATATCTGTTTTTTCTTTATTTTTATGTAGAAAGTAAAAATACCCATCTCCAATATCGTTTATAATTAGATATGTGTCCTCTTTCTTATTAGTTTATTAATCTCTATTAACATAAATCAAATATGAAATTCTGCTTTTTTATATTAATAATTTTCAGCCTTCATCTTAAAATATGACTGAGGATGGGCGCATACAGGACAAACTTCAGGCGCCTTCTTTCCGACATGAATATGACCGCAGTTAGCACATTCCCATATCACATCACCTTCTTTAGAGAACACTGCATCCCCCTTGATATTAGCAAGCAGTTTCTTATACCGTTCCTCATGTTCTTTTTCTATTTTCGCAACTCCTTCAAACAAGTCTGCTATGTCGTTAAATCCTTCTTCCCGCGCGTCCTTTGCAAAACCGGCATACATATCTGTCCACTCATAATTCTCTCCGGCCGCCGCATCTTCAAGATTAGTCACCGTATCCGATACCGAACCTCCGTTTAAAAGCTTATACCACAGCTTTGCATGTTCTTTCTCATTATTGGCAGTTTCTTCAAAAATCTGAGCTATCTGCACATATCCGTCCTTTTTTGCCTTGCTTGCAAAATATGTATATTTATTCCTTGCCTGTGACTCTCCCGCAAATGCCGCCATCAGGTTCGACTCTGTCTTTGTTCCCTTTAAATTCATTTTATCACTCCTTGTTAAACAAAGGCGGAAAAAATCCGCCCTTGCTGTTTTTTTATTTATTCTATTGACTCAATTATGGCATATTTACCGTCTTTTCTCTTATACACAATATTCATTTCATCAGTTTCCTGATTTTTAAATACGAAGAAATTATGTCCAAGAAGGTTCATCTGAAGAACAGCCTCCTCGCTGCTCATCGGTTTGACAATAAATCTCTTTGTCTTTACGATCTCAAACTCTTTTGTCTCCTCGCCTTCTGTATAAGTGGTTCCGCTGATAAGCATATTGTCAACTGTAGCGTCTCTCTTTATTTTCTTTTCAAGACGAGTTTTATTCTTTCTAATCTGACGCTCGATTACATCGACTATCTTATCAATTGCGGCAAGGATTTCTCTATCGGATGCCTCAGCCCTGTACATCATACCTCCCGCATATATTGTCGCTTCAATATAGTCATTCTCCTTAATTGTTCCGATCACTACTCTCGCTTCAGATTCATCTCTGAAAAACTTATCGAGCTTGCCGAGCTTTTTTTCCACATAATCCTTGATTTTGTCAGTCAGATCATACCTTCTGCCGATAATTTTGAATTTCATAAGTCCTCACTCCTTGTGTAGTTTTAGGGATTTTATCTCCCTGTTAGTATATATATACCCACATTTTTCCCCTGTCAAACAATTTTTTATCTTTTTTAGTAAAATTCACTTGCTAATTATATGAATATATAGTAAAATATTGATTTAGAATAACAATTATTTTGAGGTGAATGTTTAATGTTCGGAATTATATTTATAATTACCGCGGTACTTATAGCCGCATACGCGCTTTGGAGCTACACACTTGTTCCGGCGCTCGGCAAAAGCAAAAAATCATACAGCAACTGCACATATTTTATAATATCTGCCGCTGCTGCCTTTATACTCCGTATTATACTCGCGGGTGTTTATAAAGGACATGCCACGGATATGAGCTGCTTTATCGGCTGGTCAAACATGATTTTCCAAAATGGTATCAGCAGTTTCTATACAAGCGATGCTTTTCATGATTATCCGCCCGGATATATGTATATTCTTTATATTATAGGCGCAATCACAAAGCTTTTCAAAATTCAGGACGGAGCGGTACTGTACGCGGTCATAAAACTTCCCGCAATCATATGTGATATACTTGCCGGCCTGATTATTTTTACAGCATCGCGCAAGAAATTCTCCGACGGAGTTTGCGCAATTCTCGCTTCGCTTTACCTTTTCAATCCCGCGGCTATTGTAAACAGTGCTTTATGGGGACAGGTTGATGCAGTATATACTGTTTTTATATTGCTTATGATATATCTTATTACAGAAAAAAAGCTTATCGCCTCATATTTCGTATATGCTACCGCTTTGCTTATAAAGCCTCAGGCGTTCATCTTTGCGCCGATTATTATAGGAGCATTTATCGAGCATGTATTTCTTGACAATTTCAGCGGCAAAAAGCTCCTTAAGCATCTCGGCACAGGATTTGGCGCAATCGCGCTTTTGTTCGCTCTGACGCTGCCTTTCGGATTTGCCAATGTCCTTGAGCAATACAGAATTACTATCATGGAGCAATACCCTTACCTTACGGTAAACGCTATGAACCTATGGGGCGCGCTCGGCAAAAACTGGAACGGATTAAATACATTTACTACTGTTCTCGGATATATCTTCATCGCCGCTATAACAGCTTACGCGCTGTATCTGTTCCTTAAAAGCAAAAACAAAGCCAAATATTATTTTACCGGAGCCGTGCTCGCGTTCTTCACGTACATGCTTTCAACAAAAATGCACGACAGATACGCTTTCCCTGTAATGGTACTGACGCTTATGGCTTTTGTAACGTCCGCAAGCAAAAAAAATTACCTGACGTATGTTCTTGTTACACTGTCACAGTTCTTCAACACCGCATGGGTTTTGTTTATATATGAACAGGACATAAATAAATATTTCAAATCTCCTGTAATAATTATCGCGTCAGTTATAAATCTGGCAATCCTTGCTTTTATTGTATATACCGGACAAAAAGACTATATTGCCGGCAATCCCGTGACAATTGATACTGTTACCGAAGAACAGCCGCTCAAACACTCAGCTTCTAAATTAAGAAAATTAAAAACTGCTGAAAAAACTGCCGCGGCACATACTGTGACAAGCAAAATAGAAACAAGCTCCATTCTTCCCACACTCGCAAAGATTGATATTATAGCCATGATTATCATAACGGCCGTATATTCATGCGTAGCGCTGTACGATCTCGGAGACACGCACGCGCCCGAGACGGAATACATGGTATCGGAAGGAGCTGTGACTCTTGATCTTGGCTCAGAACAGAATATAAGTAAGTATAAATTTTTCCTCGGTTCATATGAACTTAACGATAACAGAAATCTAAAAATAAAATTCACCGATGCTGACAATAACAACGTAGCGGAAGAGGTTCTGACAAGCGGTTCGGTCTTTCACTGGGAAATAAAAGATATTACCGCAAACGCGCGCTATATAACGATTTCTACTAACTCATCCGATCCGCTTTCCGTCAAGGAATTTGCGCTTGCAGACGCAAACGGCCAGCTCATAAAACCCATATCCGCAAGCAATACAGACGGAAACGCCCTGTTTGACGAGCAGAACGAAGTCCCGGAGCGCTCAAACTTCAGAAACGGTACGTATTTTGATGAAATATATCATGCCCGTACAGGCTATGAGTTTGTGCACAGTCTGTCTGTATATGAGTGGACGCATCCGCCGCTCGGAAAAATATTTATCGCGATAGGCATTATGCTGTTTGGTATGTGTCCGTTCGGCTGGAGAATTGCCGGAACAATATTCGGTATTATAATGATCCCGATTATTTATATATTCGCAAAAAAACTCTTGAAAAAGTCATGGCTGACAATCGTGACATGTCTGCTGTTCACCTTTGATTTTATGCATTTCGCTCAGACAAGAATTGCCACCATCGACGTATACGTAACTTTCTTCATCATGCTTATGTACTACTTTATGTATAAGTACTATTCCACGAGCTTTTATGACAGTTCATTCAAAAAAGGGCTGATAAGTCTCGCGCTCTGCGGAATATGCATGGGACTCGGTATAGCCAGCAAATGGACAGGCATCTATGCGGGAATAGGCCTTGCCGTTCTGTTCTTTATCACCGTATTCAAAAGAGTCCGCGAATACGAATACGCTCAGAAAAATCCAAAAGGATCTACTGACGGTATAAGCCATAATATTATTATAGAAAACTTCGGGCCTTATATGAAAAAAACAATACTATGGTGTGTTATTTTCTTCGTTGCCGTACCGGCAGTCATATACTGTCTCTCATATATTCCATATCTGAAAGCGCCCGACGCAAACGGATTTCAGACTATAATCGAAAATCAGAATTCGATGTATGCGTACCATGCGAAAACCGTGCTCGGCTCCGAGCATCCGTTTTCATCACGCTGGTATGAATGGATTATAATGAAGCGTCCTATATGGTACTATTCGGGAACTGTTTCAGACAATGTAAAGGAAGGTATCAGCTCGTTCGGCAATCCGCTTGTATGGTGGCTTGGCGTCCCCGCTTTCTTCTATATGCTCTACCGCGTTTTCAAGAAAAGGGATAAAAATTCACTGTTCCTTGTTATAGCATATCTGGCGCAGCTTGTATCATGGATCCCGATAACACGACTAACCTTCATATACCACTACTTCCCGTGCGTGCCGTTTATTGTGCTTATGCTCGGATATTCTCTGCTGTGCATTTACAATGAGGCTAAGAACAAAAAAGCCGTTATGTATGGAATATTCGGCTATACGGCTCTCGTGGTTATACTGTTTGTAATGTTTTACCCTGTTCTTTCCGGACATCCGTGTAATGTCGATTATGCAAAGCATTTTCTAAAGTGGTTCAATTCGTGGGTATTGCTGTAAAGGAGAACAAATGCGTATTATAAATTCAAATGAAATAACTGAAACTGTAAAAAACATGTGTATAAAAGCCAACTGTCATATAAACAGCGACATAAAACAGGCGCTTAAACGCAGCGCCGAAACGGAAAAATCGGATATATCAAAGGGTATTCTTAAAAATCTTCTTAAAAACGCTGACATTGCAGACCGTAAAGAGGTACCTATCTGTCAGGATACAGGCATGGCGGTATTCTTTATCGAAATCGGAAAAGAGGTATTTGTTGAAGGCCGTTCGATTACAGACGCTGTAAACAAAGGTGTGGCAGAGGGATATACAGAAGGCTATCTGAGAAAATCAGTCGTTGCCGATCCTATTAAGAGGGTTAATACCGGCGACAACACGCCCGCTGTCATTCACTACGATTTTACTGAAGGCGATAAAATCAAAATTACATTTGCGCCGAAAGGCTTCGGCAGCGAAAACAAAAGCGCTCTTAAAATGCTTAATCCATCGGACGGAATTGACGGCGTCATTGATTTTGTTATCGACACTGTACGCAAGGCGGGCGCAAACCCCTGTCCGCCCATGGTCATCGGCGTCGGCATAGGCGGCACAATGGACAAAGCGGCTCAGATCTCAAAAAAAGCTCTGACGCGCGATATAACATGTCCAAATTCAAATCCGTTCTATGCCAACCTCGAAAAAACACTGCTGGAAAAGATAAACAAGCTGGGAATAGGCCCTCAGGGTATGGGCGGCACAACGACCGCTCTTGCCGTCAATGTAGAGACCTATCCGACTCATATTGCGGGATTGCCTGTGGCTGTAAATGTGAATTGTCATGCTACACGTCACGCAGTAGAAATAATTTAATAAATCTTCCCCAAAAATTTCTGACACCGCTATAAAAAGTGTCAAAAATTTTTATATAAAAATGCCTGTTTCATCTTTGAAACAGGCATTTTTCATACACTATATTTTATTTTAATTCAACTATAGTAACGCCGTCCTCACCCTCTCCGTACTTGCCGCTGCGGCAGCCCGTGACATAACGGTGCTTTTTCAGATATCCCTGTATACCCTTACGTAATATACCCGTTCCTTTACCGTGAATAATGCTTACAGGCGATATTCCCGCAAGATAACAGTCGTCAATAAACTTTTCAACATTCATCCACGCTTCCTCAAGGTTTTGTCCTCTTACGTCAATCTCTGTAGACACATTTTTTGATTTAGAGTCAAACGCTCTTGTACTTCTCGCATATTTGTCAGCCAGTTCCTTCGATTTCTTTTCTTCAACCCTGCGCAGATTGGTTATATGCACATCCATTTTGATAATACCCGCCTGAACGCGTACATTTCCGTTTTTATCAGGCGCTTTCAGCACAGTGGCTTCCTGATTAATATCGGCTATTTTTACAGCCGCTCCGGGCTTAAGATTTTTAGGCGGATCAACATATGTCTTTTTAGGCTTTGCCGCGCGAGCCATAGCCTTGTCTATCGTATCCTCTTTTTTACTTAACTTTTCACGCATCGCCGCCGTCTTTTTGTCAAAATTACCGCTTGTTATTCCCTGCTGACGCATTTTTTCAAGATCACGGATTATACCGTTTGCCTCCTCCTTAGCGTCCATAACAAGAATTTTAGCCTCACGTCTTGCTTCTTCAAGTATACGCGATTTATTCTCCTTTAACTTTATCCGCTCATTTTCAAGCTGACGCCTCAAATCCTTTAATTCATTTTTCATATGCGACGCGGCGTCAGCTTCTTTTCTCGCTCTCGCCCGGTTTTGTTCAAGATCTGTTATAACATCCTCGAATTTTATATCCTCATCCGATAAAATATCATTTGCGCGTTCTATTACGCGCTCGTCCAGTCCCAGTCGTCTCGAAATAGCAAAAGCGTTGGATTTTCCCGGCACACCGATCAGAAGCTTGTATGTCGGCTGTAATGTAGCCACGTCAAATTCACACGAGGCATTTTCCACACCGTCCGTGGACAGCGCAAACAGCTTCAATTCACTGTAATGAGTTGTCGCGACTGTTGTCACCTTTCTTGCTCGCAGAAATTCCAATATTGATATCGCAAGCGCGGCGCCCTCTGTAGGATCTGTGCCCGCTCCAAGCTCATCAAACAACGCCAGAGAGTTATAATCAATGCTTTCAAGTATCTTCACTATATTTACCATATGTGACGAGAATGTGGAAAGACTTTGCTCTATTGACTGTTCATCACCGATATCCGCAAAAATCTGATTAAATACAGCCGCCTCACTGTTATCCTGCGCCGGAATATGCAGCCCTGACGCGGCCATTATCGAAAACAGGCCTATTGTTTTCAGCGTAACTGTTTTACCCCCGGTATTCGGGCCTGTAACAACGAGCGTGTCATAATTCCCTCCAAGCATAATATCATTTGCCACGACTTTATCTTTGTCAATAAGCGGATGGCGCGCCTTTTTATAATGTATTTTTCCACTGTTATTCAGCACAGGCTCGTTAGCGTCCATATCCAGCGACAGTCTGCCTTTGCAAAATATAAAATCAAGATTTGTCACATGCTTATAATCCACAAAAACTGTATGACTGTTCTCCGCCACAAGCGCGGAAAGCTCTGCCAGAATGCGCTCTATCTCCTGCTGCTCCTTATTACGCAGATCGCGGATTTCATTATTGCTGTTCACAACGCTCATCGGCTCTATAAAAAGCGTCGCCCCGCTCGCGGATGTGTCATGCACAATACCGTTAACCTCACCCCGGTACTCGCTTTTTACAGGTATAACATATCTGTCAGACCGCATTGTTACTATAGGATCCTGTAAAAATTTCTTATAATGATTTGAACGCACCATAAAATCAAGATTTTCCTTGATTTTGCCGTTCAGATTTCTTATTTTTCTTCTTATTGTGTTGAGTTCTGGCGAAGCGTCATCCGCGATTTCATTCTCTGAAACTATACATGAGTTTATTTTATCCTCAAGCTGTTTTGCCGTTATTATACTGTCCTCAATATCGTGCAGTACACCGCATTCCTCCGCCGACTCACCAATATACGATTTCATTCGTCTGGCGATATAAAGCAGCCTCGATACCTCCATCAGCTCGCCCGTATGCAATATTCCGTCACGTTCAGTGCGTTTTACCGCTCCCAATACATTCTGTACAGATAAATTTACAGGCGGCGAACCAAGCTTCAGAAGCGTTGACATAGCTTCCGTTGTTTCCTTCTGGGCGGCTTTTGCCTCGTCAATATCCGTATACGGAACAATATCCAATATACGCCGCTTTACGTCGGCACTGTCCGTATATGACGCAAGCCGCTCCAGTATCTTATCAAATTCAAGCGTTTTTAACGCCTTGTTATTTTTATTCATTCTATTTCTCCTAAACCGCATATACTTTCAAATCAGAGTACTCTCCCACCATAGGAGCCATCTGACGAAAACCTATCTTTCCTCCGCCAAGAACACTCCCGTATTCCTTTCCGTCGTCCTGCCATGAAAATACTGTTAGATCATTTATTATAAAATCAATTTTTCCGTTCTTTTTTACAAGCTGTATATGATAGCTGTCAAAAGCGTCAGCACAACCGGGAATTGGATCTGCCCCCTGAACCACAAGATGAAAGCCTCTGCTTTTTCTCAGATTGCATGTATGAAAGCCCCTTTCCTCATCCCACTTACGGCGGAAATATGACACATGATACGCGTTAATATCGCCTGAATGATACAAATTATATTGTCCGTCTCTTTTCGCAAGCGACGAGTCAAACAAATCCTCACCCTTGCATCCTTTGGCGCTGAAAAATAATATTGCCAATCCCGGTTCCTCTATCGGCTTAAAATTCCATTCAATAAGCACATCAGACGGAAAATTCTTATCACACCAGTATACAAAATTCGATTTTTGTCCCAAGTCCGCGCTGAGCGCATTCCTCATACGCATTTTTCCGTTTTCAAAATATATTTCCGCGCTGCCTTCAAGCACAAAATCCCTTACGTCCTCCGCACACGATAGCTTATTTTCATAAATCAATTCTTTTCTCATTAATTTTATCCTCCGAAAATTATCATATCAGCTTTTATTATATCAGTAAAATTAACTAAATACAACTGATTTAAGGTTAAATTTCAAAAAAGGATTGAAAAAACATTGAATATAGTATAAAATACTATTATATATTGAAAATGAACACAATAAAAATAACATGATAAATAAGGAGGATACTATACATGTGCGGTATTGTAGGATACATAGGCGAAAATCAGGCTGCCCCCATACTTCTTGACGGACTTTCTAAACTCGAATACAGAGGTTATGACAGCGCCGGTATCGCTGTTTTTAATGATTATAACTTAGAGGTTGCAAAAGCGAAAGGCAGACTTTCTGTCCTCGCCGAAAAAACAGACAACGGCTGCGGCGTAAGAGGATCTATGGGAATAGGTCACACCAGATGGGCCACTCACGGCGAGCCTTCAGATGTCAATTCACACCCGCATCTGTCAATGTCAGGAAGATTTGCTGTTGTTCATAACGGTATCATTGAAAATTATATTTCTCTGAAAAAAGAACTTTCCGGCAAGGGATTTGAATTCATTTCCGAAACAGATACAGAGGTTATAGCTCACCTGTTTGAATACTACTACAACGGTGACATTATGGACGCTATGATAAAGGTTATAAACCGTGTTGAAGGCTCCTATGCTCTCGGTGTACTGTGCTCGGAATACCCAGACCAGTTTATCGCCGTCAGAAAATCAAGTCCTATGATAGTAGGTCTCGGTGACAATGAAAATTTTATAGCCTCTGACGTTACCGCTATCTTAAAATACACAAGAGATATTTATTACCTTGATGACAACGAGGTAGTTGTCCTGAAAAAAGACAGCGTTAAAGTATTCAACAAAGACAAAGAGGAAGTCATCAAAGAAAAGTTTACAGTTGACTGGGATGTCAGCGCCGCTGAAAAAGGCGGATATGAACACTTTATGATGAAAGAAATTGAAGAGCAGCCTAAAGCCCTTCGCGACACAATCAGTCCCCGAATAAAAGACGGAAAAATTGTTCTTGATGATATTTCTCTCACAACAAAGGACATAAAAAATATAAATAAGATTTATATAGTCGCTTGCGGAAGCGCCTATCATACAGGAGTTGTCGGTAAATATGTTATCGAAAAAATGTGCCGTATTCCTGTAGAGGTACAGGTGGCTTCGGAATTCCGCTACTGCGATCCTATCATCAACAATAATGATCTTGTTATCGTAATCAGTCAGTCCGGAGAGACTGCGGACACTCTTGCCGCTCTTAAAGAGGCTAAAAATCATGGCGCGCGCATACTTTCAATAGTAAATGTGGTAGGAAGTGCAATTGCAAATGCGTCAGATGATGTTATATACACATGGGCGGGTCCTGAAATTGCCGTAGCGACAACAAAAGCTTACAGCACACAGCTTGCGGTAATTTATCTTATAGCCGCTTACATGGCCGAAAAACTCGGTATGCTCACATCCGGTGAATACGCTAAATTTATCGAAGAAATCGAGTCTTTACCGGATAAAGTTGAGGAAATACTAAAATCCAAAGAAGAAGTTCAGTATCTTGCATCCAAGTTTTTCAACTGTCATTCCATATTTTTTATAGGAAGAAATCTTGATTATGCCGTATCCATGGAAGGCTCGCTAAAGTTAAAGGAAATTTCATATATCCACAGCGAGGCATATGCTGCCGGCGAGTTAAAACACGGCACTATATCACTTATTGAAGATGGTACTCTTGTTATTGCACTTGCGACAGGTCAGGAATTGTTTGATAAAACCGTATCGAATGTAAAGGAAGTAAAAGCACGAGGAGCGGTTGTTATGGGTATTACAACAGAAAAACATGAAAACATGGAAGATGTTGCAGACTATATTGTAAAAATCCCCGCAACACATGAAATGCTTCTTCCGTCACTTACTGTCATACCATTACAGTTGTTCGGCTACTATGTTGCATCTCTTAAAGGCTGCGATATTGATAAGCCGCGTAACCTTGCGAAATCTGTTACTGTAGAGTAATTGTATAAAAGGATATATCTTTACAGATATATCCTTTTATATAACAACTTCCATAATGTTATTACACTTTTTAACAATCATAAGTAATACAAAAATAATATTATATTAAGAATAATTACATATTACATAATATATTACTGACAAACCGTAAATAAAATAAATTAAAAATTTTGAAAAAAGTATTGACAATGGACATGCTTTTTGGTATAATAGCATTTGTCAGTGAATTGACACAGATATTTGGAGAGATGTCTGAGTGGTTGAAAGAGCCGGTCTTGAAAACCGGTGACGGTTTGCGCCGTCCGTGGGTTCGAATCCCACTCTCTCCTCCAATTTTAATTTAATATTGGTACTGCATACAAAGCTGATTGCTAATTAGAACGGCAGCAATTAAAACTTAGTGTATGCATTTTCTTTATGGAGAAGTACTCAAGAGGCCGAAGAGGCGCCCCTGCTAAGGGTGTAGGTCGGGAAACTGGCGCGAGGGTTCAAATCCCTCCTTCTCCGCCACTCAGTCTCTCGCGGACTGTGACAAAAAAGAAACTATTTGGGTAGTTTCTTTTTTCGTTTCAAACAAAAGTAACGGCACTTGCAGTTGTTGCAAGTGCCGTTTAATATTCGCGTCTGTCTGCTGTAATATTTAGTTTTCCTAAATCAAAAAGCTCGTCAGAATTGTCATTATCCTTCCGAGCTTTTGGAGGTGTGTCCGTCGGTAAAATATTCAGCTTTATTTCGATATGGTCTTTGTAAACATCAACTCTTTCCACAAATAAGTCTATAAGCCGCTTACTTGCGTCAAGCGTTCCTTGTTCAAAAAGGCTCTTGGCTCTCGAAAATAACCGTTTGAGCTGAGTTTTTGAAATCATTTTCTTGGATAACTCTCTGTTGAGTTTATGTATTTTATCCTCAATTAAGACCTTTTCGCTTTCAAGCCTTTCCAAACGCTCCATAATAGCTTTTGAGCCTGTATTAGCAATAACGTCAACTAAGTTGTCAATCTGCTTCGAAAGCTCTTTTAGCCTGTTTTCTGCGTTTATTTTAGACAACTTGACGCTGCTTTCCTTATCGACTATAAATTCATTTACGTTGTCAAGAATTTTCGGAATTATATTATTATCAAATATAATATCTGATAATTTATTTAATACCATATCTTCAACAAGCTCCTTGCGGATTTCCTTGTTATTACACTTCTTTTTGCCGTTCTGTTTTGAACAACGGTAGCTTATATACTCAGGGTGAGTTGAACTTGCCTTGCGCTTGTTTCCGCTGTAAGGACTACCGCATTCTCCACAAAATATTTTACCTGAAAGCAAGTAATTTGCCTTTGCGTTATAACGTCCTGCCTTGTGCTGACGCTCTCGCATTTTAGTTTGTACCTCCTCAAAGTCCTCTTTGCTTATAATTTGAGGAACTGCGCCATCAATCCATATGATGTCCTCATTTTCAGCCTTACCGTATCTTATAGGCTTTCCGCTTGACTTATATTTCGGAGCAACAAGGTTATATGTATAAACTCCGGTATATTTCAAGTTGTGTAATATAGAATTTATGCTGTTCTTTCCAAATACCTGACCGCGTTTTGTTTTATAACCGTTGGCATTTAATTCGTTTATGATTTCAGAATATCCGAATCCGTCCAAGTACATTCTGAAAATCATCTTTACCGCCTCTGCTTCGCTTTCATTGATAATCAGTTTTTGCGTTGATTTATCTACATCATAACCGAGCGGCGGCGTTCCGCCTGTGGTTCTTGCGCCTAAAGCATTTTCTTTCAGTCCTTTTCGCACTTCGCGCTGAAGGTTCAAGCTATAATATTCTGCCATTCCTTCCAATACGCTTTCTAAAATAACTGATTCTGGATTGTCCTGAAGATTTTCAGTTACTGATAATAGCTTGATATGATGTTGTTTAAGGAAATTTTTGTAAATTGCTGCATCATAACGATTTCTCGCAAACCTGTCTCCTTTATGCACAATAACAGCATCAATTTTGATATTTTCCGATTTAATATCGGACATTAGTTGCTGAAAAGCAATTCTCTCATCAGTTTTAGCACTTTGAGCCTCGTCTATATAGGAATCAAGCAGAATATATCCGTTATCATCCGCATATTTTTGAATTGCTCTAAGCTGTGCTTTAATGCTTTCTTCGCGCTGTAAATGCGAGGAATATCGGCAGTATGCAACCGCCTTTAATTTCTCAGACATATCCTGCTCACCTCCTAATCAAAAATAATATTTAATCTTATTTATTGATAGCATTATTATCTATCAAGCTATATATTACCTCGCATAAGACTGTCAATATATCTGATATGTCAACCGTCTTATCGGAATAGGTAATAACAGCGTTTCTGTCATATGACATAAAAATCACCTATCCTTTCATATTGCAGGAGTAAGATTGCCGTCGTCATCAACCAATAAAATCATCGGTGCAACATCAGTGCTTTTATCTAATGGCATTATCATTGGCATTTTCCCATTTTCACAATAAGGAAGTACAGGATAATAAATACCATTGATTTCTCTGTATATCTGAGGTATGTAATTGTCAGCAATATTTGGAATATATGACGTATCAACATATCCCCCTGTATTGCTTTGATAAATATTTTCATCTGTCACATCAAAATATTTATTCCAAGAAATTTCAACTTCCCTATCTTCAGAAGTGTTTATCTCGTTCCAAACCTCACTGACCTTATGTTTTAGCAGTAGCATTTCTGATTTACTTTGAGAAAACTTGTTGCCATTGTAACCCACACTATTCAAGATATAATGAGCGTGAATATGCTTTGTGTTTTGATGAACACAGTAAAACGTCCCAAAATTCTCAAATTCTTTGATAATACGCTGGCTGAATTTTGACATAGTCCTTATATCAGCCTTTGAAGGCGATACAACAAAATGAATATACTGTCTGCCTCCGGTTTTATGCCATAGTTCTTTTATTATCTGATTTCGCATAAATGCGTCAGCAGCATTATCTGCAATTCCGCCTATCAACATATAACCATTATTTTTATGCGGAATTACTCTATCTTCTGAAGCGGCATATTGTATTACCTGCTCCAAATTCATTGGTCTTTGATTGACAATTTTAAAGATTTCCATAATTTATCCACCGCCTCTCGCAAAATAATATTATCCTCGTGGGAAGCGTTTCCACGCTGAACATTTGATGTGAGAACAGCAAGCATTGTTAAAAGCTCCGCAAACCCTTCTACAACAATAATTTTATTTTTATCTATAAATTGTCTGATTGCTTCTGCTTTGCTTATTCGCAAGCTTTTTGAAAGACTTTTTATTATCTCATCTTGCTCTGGAGATAGCCTTACAGAAACCGTTTTGCTTTTTGTCACTTTATTGTCCTCCTTTAGCGTCCCGCTGACACTATGGACAGACGGGACACCTATTTTTGAATACTAATTAACAATGTAATTGCTTTCGGAATCTTGGTATAAAATAAATATAATATTATTTAATATCAATCCCCTTAAATCCTCGAATTTGAATGCCCTTCACGGTGATTTTGGTTTTTATCAGATTTCTGCTGTTGCGTATAGCAGCAGCAAATGTCTGCATCCCATATGGTGTGAAACAATTATCTTTGCAATAATTTATATAGGCATCATATAGAGTTTTTGTGCTTGATTTCAGTTCGGGCGATAATATACACCTATCATCAATAAAGCTCTCTATATGAGTGCTGTTTTCCTTATATTCAAGTAACTGCTCACTTTCCTCCTGTGGGAGTTCAAACCTAAAACCGCTTTCAACAAGTTCATTTAATTCATTTACCGCAAGACTGAATATAATGTCTCTCTCGTAATATAATTTTTCAGATAGTTCCAAATCCCGCTCCGCCTCTGAAATTGAATTGGGAAAGTACAGAATAACAAGTCTGCTTATAAATGCCTCTGTTGTATCCTGTGATTTAATGACGGGCAACCCATTACCAGCGAATAAAAACTTGCACTTATTACTAAAAGTAAATGGTTGTTTGCCTTTATCCTCAGCTTGGATTTTATCGCCGCCAATTAAGCTTTTGAACATTGAAATATCTTTAATCGATTCAAGTGACATCTCTGCGTTGATATTCAATTTGCTTCTTGAAAAAGCCGCAATATTGAAACGATTTCCGAGCTTGTCAAATGATACATTTGACACATTGTCCTCACCAATTATATTTCCCAACCACTCAGCTATTTTTGATTTACCGCTGTTCGGTTTCCCTATAAGCATAAACGCCTTTTTTGCAGTAGTATAATTACTGCATATATACCCTATAATCTGCAATAGCAATTTTATCTTTATAAAGTCGCCGTTAAGCGACGTTTGACAAAATTGCTTAAACGCGGGAGCATCATCTATAGATGCGTCTGGGATATACTCTGCATTGATACAGCTTGTAAAATCAAATCTATAGCTATGCGGTAATATTTCACGAGTAATTACATTCACAACTCCATTTTCTGTATTTATCAGTTTTGAGAAAGGTTCAAAGTCATATTCTCTATGTAAACGCAGGTCTAACCGAAGCATATCAAGAAGATTTTTTATCTCTCTTGGCAGTAGCTTTGTAGCCAGCTCAACATCTAAGAAATTGGCTAATTCAAACCATTCATTTTTCCTGTCTATGAGTACATAATAACCGTACTCATCATCATATAAATACATTCTGTCATTGTAAAAACGAAATTTGTTTAGCCATACGATAAAATTATGAATATCCGAGATTGTTGCGTCCGTTTTTCGGAAGTAACATTCATCATCAATGATTTCATCCATATCCCTTATTTCGCTCATAGATAATCACACTTCCAATATGAATTTTTAATCATAACTCTAACCTCCTTTACATTTTTAACAACCAACCCCGTTGTTGATTTGGCTGTTTTGTGTAAAGGAGTATACACTATTTTAAGCTGTCAGTCAAAACGAAGATTTTATTTTACTCCTTTTTTACCGAGCTACTTGTCATAGATGTTTTTCTGTGATAAGATACAAATATGGAGGTATATAACAATGTCAAAAGAAACAATTAAAATAGATAATATTTCTCAGTTTGCAAAACGAGTAACAGAACTTTTAAAAGAGAACAATTATAGCAAAACTGACCTTGCCGCGCATATAGACATATCCAAACAGCGTTTAAATGGATATTTAAAAAGCGGCAAAATCCCTGAAATAGTACTAAATGATATTGCTAATGCGCTATCCTGCTCTGTCGAGTATCTTACAGGTGAAATCAATGACAAACGTAAAACCGTAATAATAGAGGAGACGGAAGAAGATGGAACAAAGGTAAAGAAAAAGAAAGAGTTGCCGTATATGATTTTTTCTCACGTTCTAAACCAAGATGAAGTCAGAGCTACCAATTTTATACGAACGAAAAATCCTATGTTAATGCACAAATTTCTTTCTTTTGCAGAAAAAGCATCTCTTGAGCAATTAGATGCACTCAATAACTTTATAGACGCATTTCACTTCGATAGCAGAAACTTTGTTGTAGACCAATATATGAATTCACTTCGGTATAAAATCATATGGAGCGCATATAGAAGTACATTTGAATATGAATATCTAAAGCGGCAGAATGCTCATACTGAATGTAAGGAACTAAAAGATGATGTTTTTGTGCATTTTCTCCAAGAAGTTAAAAAGAGCATAGATGAATTTGAGCAAGATTTACAAAAACAAATTGTAAAAAAAGCGTAAATTTATTCAGTTACAAGCCTATAAAAGCTCGACTTACTCACGCCCAGCATACTCATTGCTTGGCGTGCTGTTATATCTTTTGCCCTCCATTTAGCCATAACCCCGTCATAGTTTTCGGGTAGTTCAAGTTTTGGTCTGCCGAGATGTCTTCCCTTCGCCTTTGCCGCGTCAATGCCCTCACGCTGACGCTTACGTATTGTGGCTCGTTCCTGTTCAGCTATCGTACCAAGCACCTCAATCAGAATATTATTCACCATATCAAACACCCATTCTTGTCCCTTTTGTAAATCCATCATTGTTGTCGGTAGGTCAATAACTTTTAAACGGATATTATTATCCTTGAAATACTGTAGTTCGTTCTTTATGTCCGTTTTGTTCCTGCTCAGGCGGTCAAGCGATTTCACAATTAGCGTATCGCCGCCGCGAAGCATTGTATTTTTTAATGCCTGATAGCCGGAACGCTCCAAATTCTTTCCGCTTTCCTTATCGCATATAATTTCGCGTTCATCTGCTCCGAGCTTCTTAAAGGCTTCAATCTGCCTGTCAAGGTTTTGCTCTCTGCTTGATACACGGGCATAGTAAAAAATCTTATTATTCATATAAATCCCTCCACTTTGTGGATTATCCTTTATCTTCAAATAATTCCTTATGTACTATATTAGAGCCTTTTATGTCATAATCGGCAGCTACACCATGATTGATTTCTATTCCAAAATCACGCTCACGCAACCAAATGCTATTTAACACATCTTCGTTCGTGATTTTGTTGCTATTTTTCCATAAACCGGATGTATCCACAAAAGCCCCTATTGTAATTCTGATTTTTTGTGCCATTATAATTCCTCCCATAATTATTCAAATAAAATAAGTGTCCGTAAAGGTCTTTACATTTTGGGACATATCCCAAAACCGAATTTGAACCTTTACAGACACTATTTCGCCGTATTTTTATTAAATTTTTGATGTTTCTAAAGGTGTACCTTTTGAAACTAATACATTGTTTATTGTTTTGCTTCGGTTTAATAAAATAATTTTATTACCATTCGCTGCCTGCACCAAGATATTCAACATTTCCGTTTGATTTATATACCTTATAGCGTGATGTACCATCTACGTTTTGTGTTGCTGTTACATCTACAATATAATATTGTGTATACTCCTCTGCGCTGTAAGTGTTTCCCATAAAATCATCCTGCAACGCATCTCCGGTGGCTTGTCTTAACTCTTTAACTTTGCTTATGTCTTTTTGAATGCTGTTTACTTGTCTGGCGGCAGCCTCAG
>CAJTPP010000006.1:31253-64925 GCA_910578235.1 uncultured Clostridia bacterium
AACCCTCCAAGCCGTTATATGTATATGTAATTTCAGTAATGCTGTTTGTAGTTATATCATATGTAACAGTTAGGGAATCCTGCTCGGACACTCTTTCAAATCTGTCTGAAATTTTATTTAAGCTGTCCTCAACAGTTTTAAATGTCTGTACTCCGAACAGTGAATACACTCTTGAACCGCTTATTGTGGCTGTATCAACCTTTTTTGCTTCAGCATCATACATCAACGAAATTTCGGAATTCATTAAAAATCCGTCCTTTTCCTCAATGCCAAGAATTGTTTTTAGCTCGTCCGTAGATTTATCAAAGTAATTTGACAAGTCAATAGGATTTTTCGCCTTTTCCGCATATGCCGCACTAATACCCTGCATCAGATTTGCCGCAGGCTCATTCGGCATAATATCAATCGCGGCTTTATCAGGATATTTGTTGCCGTAATATTGAGTGTATCTGCTTTCAATCAAAGACGCGCCCTCCGCGTCTGTCTCAGGCGCTACACCGTCAACACTTATACCCGACACCTTAAAATGATTTTCGTCAGCTACTGTAAATTGTATTGCCATTTCCATATCTTCAATCTTTGATTTGTATTCAACAATAATTTTACCGCCGTCAGTTTCTCCGCCGTCCTATTTGCTGTTTGGAAGCGTGTCCGAGAGAACCTCGTCAACAGTAATGTCAAGACAGCCGCCGAGATAGCCAGTTTTTACTTCCTCTATGTATTCGCTGTACGCGCCGCACGACGATAAACCAATCACCGCCGCAAGCAACGTAAATAAACATAAAATTTTTCTCATATTTGCGTTTCCTTTCTCATCAAAATACGCTTTTAATTGCGCAAGACAATTGCTCCCGGCAAGAAAAATATAAATACCAATATCGCGCCTATAATAAAAAATATTTTTAACGCGCCGTCAAACATTTTCGCTCTTCAAATTCCTACCCAGAAAACCGCAATTATTCCTATAATACACCAAGCAAATTTACTCATATAAGCGCCGCCTTAATATCTTTTCATAATAGGCTCGCTTGTGAGAGGCTTCATTCCGTTAATACTGTCCCACATATATACTTTAACCGCATATGAGCTTTGGTCGTTTGCGCTCGCGCGTATATCTCCTATTTCGACCTCGTTTATACCTGACTTTAACGCTTCATTTTTTATTCTTGCGGCGCACAATTTCCCTCTGTCGTCATATATTGTGCATATAAACGCCGCGTTAAGCGCCTTTGGCGAATACACCGACACGCTGACACTTCCGCCTATGCTTGACGGAGTTTTTGAAACAGTTGTTTCGGAAAAACCGAGCGAAATGTCCTCATCCGTCTTATCGTCTCCGCCACCCGTAAACGTTATCTGTCCCTTAACCGCGTCAGCGGCAATATTATTCTGCATAGCGTTTGCAAGCTCGCTTACTTCAACTGCTATATCCGTACTACCAGATACTCCCTCCAACACTGCAAATTCAATCACTGCAAGCGTACCGTCGCCGGAAATATCAGCCATATTCATCCACGAAATTGTTACATAATCAAGTTCTGACGCGTCAATATTCGGGTCGTCAAGATTTGACGTAAAGGAATAGCAGCTTTGAAGCACTTCTTGTTTTTCCGCCGAAACAGGCATTAATTTTTCTTTATCAAAGGTTAATTTAATCTTGCCTATAGCCATATTGGGATTGTTTTCAATTTTTAGTGATACAAGTGCCGTTCCTCCTGAGACCGCCTCAGCATTCTCAACAGAAATTTTACATTTCCCCTGCGCCATAGCAGGAATTGACATTACAAGCAATGCCGCAATCATTATACCGCAAATTAATTTTTTCATACCGCACCTCAATTCTTTCCGAGTTCAACCTGCCAGTCTGACAAGTACCTGAACAAGTGCTGAAAGTCGTTAATAGTCGGCTCGGATGTTTCAACGTTATCATTTTGATCAGGATAAATGCTTACCGCGGCTTTTTTGCCCTGCGGTGTAAGCTCCGTTCCGAAGCCTGCCAGATATTGCCCAAAAATCATAGAATCCTTTAAATCAACAACATCATCGTCGCTTATATCACCGATAGTATAATCTGTAATTTTAAGAACGCAGTTGTCCGATTGCAGATTAACTGTCTCATAGTTCTGATTTGTAAACGCGGACGGTACTATACCTATTGTATGCTCACCGTATTCTGCGTCAGGCAATGTCTGGAACACAACTGTTATCAAATCACCGTCACTGTACATATTCCTTGAATCTGTTGTCTGGCATAAAAATCTTACCGAATTTCTATCCTTAAACGACTGACTTCCAAGCGGAGTTACAATGTTGACATTATTAAGCGCGTCTCCTTTTGTGTATGATACGGGATACATTTTTGTATTGTCATATGTAAGGTCAAAATTGAAGGTTGATATACCCGGATTTGACGCGATAGACACAGTAACAGGAATTTGTTTGCCTGCCTTTACAGTTGCGTCCTCAACCTTTAACTGTGCAGGCGTATCGGACGAAAGCACTGTTATATTGCATATTACGTTAACGCCGTTTACTGCTGTTGCCGTAACAAATCCGTCCTGCGACACAGTTACAACGCTTTCGTTAGACGCTGACCACGTTATTGTTTTATATGTCGCGTTTGTCGGCTTTATAATTGTTTTAAGAGGAACTGTTTTTCCCTCTACGATTTCCAACGAGCTTTTATCCAGCTTAACGCTTGTAACCTCGACTACCGGTTTAGGCACTGTTACCGTACAGAAAGCCCTGAACATTCCTGTGCTGTCGGTTGCCTGTATCATCGTTGTTCCCGGCGATACGCCTGTAACAGTTCCGTCCGCCGACACATTGGCAATCGCATTATTATTTGACTTAAATATAACGCCTTTATCCGTCGCGTCCAGCGGCGTTACCGCGGCGGTCAGCTTCTTTGTTTCCTTTACCTTAACGGTCATTTGTTCTGTATTAAGCGCAATTCCCGTTACATAGACAGTCGGCTTTGTGACCTTTACAATTACACTTGTGGTATAACCGCCGTCAACCGTTGTCGCGGTTATTGTGACCGAACCCTCTGACACGCCTGTAACCTTGCCGTTTATAACCGTTGCCACATTTGAATCGCTTGAAGTCCAGCGCACATCTTTATTTGTTGCGTCCGACGGTTTTATAACGGGCGATAATGTGAGAGTTTTGCCTATATTCACCTCATATCCACCAAAAATATTTCCGCTGATTTCTATTCCGCTGACAGCTATTTTCTGCTTTGCCACAGTTATATTGCACACGCCGTAGCAGGACGCGTTACTTACGGAAGTTGCGTAAATTTTAGTTTCACCCTCAGAAATGCCTGTTACAGTACCGTCTGCCGATACTGATGCGACCTTTGAATTGGACGAACTCCACTTTATATTTTTATTTGTCGCGTCAGACGGTAAAACATTAGCCGATAATTTCAGCGTTTCCCCTATTATTATTCCCGCGTCACTTTTATCAAGTGTAACGCTTTCAACTTTAACGGAATTATCTGAAACCGTTACGGAACAATACGCTTTTACAGTGCCTACCGATGCGGTTATAACCGCCGCGCCTATCGCGTTTGCCGTAACAACGCCGCTTGCGTCTACAGACGCGACAGACGCGTCGCTTGACTGCCAGTTTACAGTAACGTCTGCCCCCTCAGGGTCAGCCGAGGCGGTAAGCTCCAGCGTTTCGCCTATAATAAGCGGCGCTTCCGTTATATTAAGCTGCAAACTGTTTATTGCCGGCTTTGCGCGTTTGTCAATGCGGTGATGCGGATAACCGTCGTTTATCTCGGAGTCTAAATCCCATACATTTTCAAAATCCCATCCGCTGTAGGTTGCCGCCATTTTTAATGCAAGCGTATTTTTAGGTTCTCCGTCGCCTGTATCCGACAAACCGCTTATCTGCTTGTCATAATAGCAGTTGGTTATTGTGCTACCATTACTGTATGCAAATCCACTCTTAGAATAATAAGCATCAACTGTGGCTACACAATAACAATTTTTTATGGTTTTATCATTATAGCCAACAAATCCTCCTGCATTCCCATTTATTGAATTCACATTGCCCTTAAAATAACAATTTTCAATCGTTCCGTTATTAGTGTAAATAAATCCTTCAACGTAACGATAGCCATTGACTTTTCCTTCAGCATAACAGCTTTCTATTGTGCCTTTATTATCGTACGCGACAACCGCACTACTGCTTATTCCTTCCTTAATGGTTTTAAAGCCGGTATTTTTAACAGTACCCTTATTTTCATAAAAAAACTGCTCCGTCAAGCCGCTTATGCAATAGCCGTCGCCGTCAAACACACCGCTGAAATTGTCTCCGTCCTTGCCTATGTAATTCCAGTCGTTTGCAAGCTCAATATTTGACGTCAGCTTAAACGAAGCAGACGGTAAATCCGCAACAAGCATAAGCTGCTCTTCCTTTGAAATAAGATACGGGTCGGTTTCCGTTCCCGTTCCGCCGTCAAATATCTGGGCAGCAAACAGTTCGATTGCACCGTCCTCAATGATTTCCGTCTCCGGCGCGGCAAATACTGTGCCTGTGCACAAAATTGCAGCCGAGCATATCGTCGCAATTATCTTTTTAATTCTCATTTTCCTCAACCTTTCTTTAATAATTCTTTTATCCAGCGTTCTGAATAACCGTAAGTTCTTGCTAATTTTTTAGCGTTTGTACCGTCGTACTGCTGTTTCAGCAGTTCCTTAATATGCTCAGATTTGAACAGCTTTACGGGGAATGTAATCTGCTGACCTTTAAAATGAGTATAAAGCGCTAACGCGTCATCATAGCCCAGCAAGTCCGCAATTTCCCTGTATACATCATTCAGAGCATCTATGTCACGCACACAACATCCATCCCCTCCATTTCGACATTATTATTTATTATATTCTTTATACAAGGAATAATAAAATATATAATTCCTTGCATTATTCCTTATAAAATGCACAAATAAAAAACTCATAGCGCAGTTTCATTATAAACTGCGTTATGAGCCTTGTGTTATGCCGGCAGCATAATTTAGAGAACTTTTTCCAAAATCGATGCTATTATACATGCCCCGATTGAAAATGATATTAACGAATATACGACCGCTTTTACAAGCGCGTTACTGCCGCAAATTTTTTCTCTTGCATTATTAAGATTAGTCATAAGCGTAAGCGGAACGGCAAAAAGAAATATTTCGCCTGCAAGCATTATGAAAAAGTTTTTAGCACTTACCATAGACCATTTAAGGAACAAAATCCCCTCCGGTATTATAATCGCATATACCGCAATAGCAATTAGAATTTTCCACACCGTCCAAGTCCTAAAGCCCGGAACACACCTCAATACTTTAACAATCGGCGCAGTATGCTCGTCCACCTCATTCGTAAATATATGCTTAAATTCAACAATATTGCGGTATCGTGTTGACGCGTCTATCGCAGTAGCTTTTTTTATGACGCGCCCTAATTTACCACCGTATAGTTTTTCGTTCGGCATTTTGCCCGTAAGCATTACGTTTGCTAAAACTCCAACCGCATACAAATCAGTTCTCGTACCCGATTGAGTAAATCCAAACTGTTCGGGAGCGGCATATCCGACCGTCCCGAGAACAACTGTGTCGCTTGCGGCATTTTTCTTTGTACTCCTCGAAATATCAAAATCAATGATTTTAACTGTTCTGTCCTTTGTTATCATAATATTATTCGGATTTATGTCTCGGTGAATAATATTGTGCTTGTGCAGAAATATCAAACCGTCGCAAACCTGTCCGATTAGTTTCTTAGTATATGCTTCGGTCTGTTCACCCTGTTCTGAAAGTATGTCCGACAGCGTTTCACCGTTTATGTACTCCTCAATTACAACCGTTATGTCCTCATATTCAAAAATTTCGATAATATCTGAAATATTTTTATGACGATTATCAAACAGAATTTTATAAATATAAGACAGCTCGCTCGGTATTCGTTTCTTTACATATACGGTATTACCTTTTTGGACAAGCGAGGTGTTTTCATTAAATGACGATATTTCAACGTATTCCGATAATTTACTCATTTGATTTGCTCCATTTGACTTTTCTTGTCATATATTGTATCATAATAAGCAGGGGGCGGTCAAGATGAATAAATCAACAGAGGAATTATTGAAAATACTTAAAAATAGCAGTTTAGACGCATATCTTGCCGAAAACGACGACGAAATGGCGGAAAACCCAATTTGCGATTATTTAACGGCTGTACTCAATGAAAAAGGCTTAAAGAAGTCGGAAGTAATAAAAAATCTAATGTTCAGACAAACTATGCGTATCAGATTTTTTCAGGCTTGAAAATACCTTCAAGGGATAAGCTGATTGCACTCTGCTTTGGTATGGATGTAAGTCTTGACGAGGCGCAAACCTTGCTTAAATACACGGGATTTGCTCCGCTGTATCCGCGAAATAAGCGCGACATCGTAATAGTATCCGCACTAGAAAATGGCGAATCGGTTATACGCTGCAATATTACGCTTGACGAATTAAATCTTAGTCCGCTGTGATTACTCACAGCAGTATATCATTTCCTCAATCTCCTCAGGTGTAAAACCCTCCGCGAGCAGTTCGTCTATCTCCTCCGCAGTATATCCGTGATATGCGGCGGCGGATTTTAATTCATCTATGTACGGATATTCGTCTGCAATTCCGTAATCCCACCAATGGCGATAACCGTAACCGCTGTAATCTGTATAGTTAAATTTATCATATACAAGCGTTCCGTCGGGAAGTATATTCAGAATATCTCTGTCGGTTATATTTATGCTCGATTAACCGTACCGCTACATAGCTGTCCTTTGTAATTAAAGGCTATTCCTGTCGCGTCAGTATCTCTCTCAGCCGCCTCTTCCGCAAGGGAATTTGTTACATTGCTTAAATTCCTGATTGTATTATTACCATAATGTAAAAATCCGTAAAGTCCGCACATATCATATTCCCTCCGTTTCTGTATGTATTTCGTTTACATATAACCGTTTTAATTTCAGATAATCAATATAGCTATCACGTTCTGTATTTTCAATCCATACACGTTCATTACAGCAATCACATATTGTTGTCTGCTCGTTAAGACAATGCTCACACATTATCTCACCGTCAAATTCTCATTTTGTTTCATCCGTAAGTACCTCTCTGCAATGAGAGCAGATTAGTTGTTTTTCTTTCATTTCAAATTCCTCCTTTAATATTTTTCCTCATTAGTCTTTTGTTATATATTTTCTTCTGCCAAAAGCATTGTCGAGTGTGTTTCATCGTCTATGACATAGATTTTGCCAATAAAAATAGGAGTATCTGTTTTAGCAAGATACTCCCGTTTGTACTCAG
Organism: uncultured Clostridia bacterium; assembly: GCA_910578235.1. GTDB lineage: Bacteria > Bacillota > Clostridia > UBA1381 > UBA1381 > Hominilimicola. The sequence goes on from CAJTPP010000006.1 coordinate 38,602, forward strand.
GTTCTTCCTGAACGTGTATGATTTTTTGCTGTCCGTTTTCGTTTGTCAGCTTAAAGATTTGCAGGTAATCCTTTGGCGGCGGCATATTGTCAATAAGATGCCACAGCAAAATTTGAAGGAGTGGACTAATATGTTCATCCACTCCCTTTGTCAAAAATCTTTGGTTTTTAAAGTCCATATTATCCTCCTCAAATATTTCTATGACCCATTTAAAGCGGAAATACAATATATGTATCATAAGGATAATATGTAATTGAAAAAATAAAAATAGTCTGCATAAAAACTATGCCGCCGCATTCATATTTATCTGCTCAATAACTTTACGAATTCCCATCCAGACAGGTTCTGTAAAGATTTCGACTATGCTGCCTTTATCCGTAAACGGCGATTCCCGCAATACGGATAAATCTTTCATTACACCATTATGTATGATATATTCTACAATCTGATTAACAAAGTAAATTTGTCTGCTGTCAAGGTTTGTATTATTCAAAAATTCTGCAAATGCTTCTTTGGCGGCATTCATGTCAAGCCCTTCAATTTCACGGACAAACTCACCAAGCGGTTTTTCTCCGTATTCTGAGTTATATTCCTCTTTTGTGCCGACTTCGCTCCATAAAATTTTTTCAAGCTCTGAAATATCATCTTTTGTAAGCGGTACGTTGCTTTTCAATTTTGCAATAGCACTGTTGCCCTGATGCTGTCTTACATAAAATTCCGCTTTAGCTTTATAGTTTTTAAGGTCATCATTGTCAAGCTCAGACTCATTCCATTCAGTCGAAAGAATGTCATCGCCAAAATTGGTGTCGTACCTCAAAACATTCTGCGGAATGTACTTCATTAAATTACGGAGTGTGTCACGAATATGTTCAAACTCGTTTATTCCACAATTATTAAGGTAATCCGTATGCAAAATTTTGTTTATAAGTTCAGATTTCGCAGATATTTCAGGAATGTTTGCAACACTCGCAATACCGCTGACTTTTTTGAACAAATCGCTTCTGTGCCTGCCATATCCTTTTCCTGCAAGATGAGCAAGCTCTATTCCATACATCAGCGCATCAAATCGGACTGCACTCGCTTCATCGTCATCCGGAATTATAAGCGGTGCAAGCTCTTCTTTAATAATCAGAGTATCCTCGTATGTAAGCGACACATAATTCCCTTCATTTGCGTATAATTCTACATATTTAAGGTGCTGTTTTACCGCGAAATTGTCCTTATTAAGCTCGCGCACTTTTACTGCCATTTCATTAACTAAATTTTTACGGAAAGCAATGAGCTCATTTGTCTGATATGCAATATCTTGCAATTTAAATATAATTTGCGCTTTCAGATTAAATATTGCGCCCTGAAGCGCCATCTGATTTGCGGTGGGTTTACCTTTGTTCATTCTGAAAAACTCAAAATTGCCGCAAAAATCGAAAATATAAAACTTATTTTTATCCTCGCCGTCCAGAAGTCCGGGGCAAAGACGTGTACCTCTTCCTATCATCTGCCAGAATTTTGCCTTGCTCATCACCCTCTTGAAAAATACGAGGTTCAAAACCTCAGGCACGTCAATGCCGGTATCAAGCATATCAACTGAAATAGCAATCTGCGGCAATTTCTTCAGGTCGGAAAACTCATCAATAAAGCTTTGCGCGTAATTAATTCTGTTGTCAATAACTTTAGCAAAACCGTTAAGATGCGGATATTCACTGTTAAACACTTCGAGTATCTTTTCCGCATGACGATGATTTTTTGCAAATATAATTGTTTTTCCGATTTTTTCGCCGTATTCGATTTTGATACCGTCAGTCATAAGGACATTCAGCACCTGACGAATTGTATCGCGGTTAAAAATCCATTCGTTTAATGCAGAAGAACTTATCCTGTCGGGTACTTCGCCGTTTTCGTCTTCAAATAGATTTTCATATTCCGCTTTTTCTTCTTCTGTTAAATCCTCGTAGGTGATACCCTGCTCAATAAACTTGAGTTTGGATTCTACTGAGATGTAATCAACCAAATAACCGTCCCTTACAGCCTGACTAAGTTCATACCCGTATGTCGGAACGCCGCTTTCAAGTTCAAAGATTTCATATGTATTCTTGTCAATTTCATCTTTAGGGGTGGCGGTAAGACCGACAAGCGACGCATCAAAGTAACTAAAAATATCTCTATACTTGTTATATATAGACCTATGCGCCTCGTCGCAGATAACGATGTCAAAATGTCCGCTCGTAAATAATTTACCCTCGTCATCGCGAATATCGTCTATGCAGTTATACATAGTCTGGTATGTTGAAAAAACGCAATGCGCCGTAAAGTTATCTTTTTCTTCGCACAAATTCGTTACAGATAAATCAGGCAGCAAATTCACAAAAGAGCGCTTTACCTGTGTAACAAGGGAAGTCCTGTCAGCTAAAAACAGAATATTTTTTACCCAGCCGTGTTCTAAAAGTACCTTACAAAGAGCAATAACCGTCCTTGTCTTGCCTGACCCTGTTGCCATGACAAGCAATGCTTTTCTTCGGTTTTTCTCGTCAAACGCGCCGCAAACTGCTTTGACTGCGCCCTCCTGATAATAACGTCCAGCAATAGCTTTATCTACAGTTACGTTTTTAAGGCTTGTCCTCATTCTACGGAGATTAAACATTTTTTCTAAATCCCGCTTAGAGTAAATTGCCGCAACCTTGCGCTCGGGGTATTGCCCGTCATCAATGCGTGTTTCAAAACCGTTAGTCAGGAATATAACGGGACGTCTGCCGCACTGCTTTTCTAAAATATCAGCATAAAGCTTTGCCTGCTGTCTGCCGACAGCAACATCCCTGCATGTGCGCTTTGCCTCAATGACAGCAAGCGGTTTATGTGTATCGTCATATAATACATAATCGGCATATCCGACCTCTGACTTATTGGGCATACCATGAAGCTCAACTTCATTAATCCAGTTTTCGCCCTCAACCCAGCCCGCTTCGGCGAGCATTGTATCAATGTATATTTTCCTCGTTTTAAACTCTGATAAATCAAGCGGTTTGGGCACATAGGTCTGCTGTTGCTGGGCGCGGCGCGCGGTAAGCTCATCCTTTAACGCCTTGTTTTCAGCAAGCAGCTTTTCAAAGTCAAGTTCTTTCGGCTTAGACCCATCCAAAAATGGCTGAAAATGCATAAATTCAATACGTATTCCATCTGCATGAGGTAAGGCTGATTTTGATACAATAACAGGATTTTCCAAATCTGCAAGGTGGCTTTTATCAAACGGCTTTTCTTCGTAATCTGTTCCGTAACAGCAAGCAACAAAATCCATAAATATGTATAGGTTTTCTATACACAATTTTGCTTGTTCTACGGATATTTTCTTATCTTCGTGAGCTGCAATATTACCGGACTGGCGGATAAAATCCATCCGCCTGTATAAATCTATTCCGACAACATCACGAAAATCTTCTGTATTCATAAGACAGGCTAATGTCGTATCGTATGGCATTGCTAAATCCTTATCCACAGAATACATCCATTTTACCGCAAATTCCATTGCACGACGGCAATTTAAAGCCGCCGTAGAAGGGTCAAGATGAAATGTTCTTTCAGCTAAAATAGCCACATCTGCAAATGCGGCAAATTGCGGGTCGGATTTTAAGAAATCAAAGTTTGTCATAGGGTATCACCTCCATTTATCCAAAATATTTTTGCATTAATGCTTTTTTTAATAATTCTAACTTGTCAAGTCCTTTTTGAATTTCTGCTTTTGATGTTTCGACTTGTTTGACAAAGTCTGCAAATTGGTTTTGAAATTCTATCGGAGGAACATAAATTTCAGTAGCATTAATCCTTGATAACAAAAGATTGGGTTGTGCAGATGCTCCTGTTACCCTATACATTTTATCATTTACTTTATAACAAAATTTCAAGAAAATAGGATTCAACAATTTCTTTTTTACCTTTAGCAACGCTACACTTTTTTGTAATAATGTATGATTTGTTCTGCTATCTGTTGCTATTGCAGATTTCCCAATTGTTGCACCCGTATTCACAATGAGAAAATCTCCGATTTCCATATTGCATCTTTTATAATCCTTTTCAAATTCGGCAACATCTATCTCAGGAGCAGTTTCATAATGTATAGCATCATCATATATTTCTCTTGCACCAACAAAGTAACGCTCTGTTCCAACTTCAAAAGTGCATCCGCCATGTTTGCCATCAGTAATTTTTACACATAAGTTTTTCAAAGTTTCCTTATCAAATTCTTCCGCTGGCAATTCCAATGTTCCAAACATCTCAACAAACCGAGATTTAATCAGCTCGTCCAATTTTTCAAGCTGTTGTTTGCGTTTGTCGATTAAATAAGAAATATTTTCTAATATTAGAACCGTTTGATTTTGTATATTTACATCTGTATTAATAATAAGTTCAAAGTTACCTAAATCACTCTTTTTTATATTAGGCATGCATGCACCTGAACGCAATTTCATTATTTTTTCTTGCTGACTTTTTAATGCGTAATATAAATATTTACTGCCTATTTTTAAATCATATAAATAATAACAATGCGCGCCACACCAAAACGGAAAATTCATGTAATTGATATAGCCACATGAATTTCCGCCTTCGCTGATGGTTACAGTATTTCCATTAATATTAAATTCTTTCCAATGTCCAGAAGGATTGACTCCACCATTTAGATATTCATATTGACCATTTTCAATCAATTCATCACCATTTATCTGTTGCCCTTTGGAAAAAGAAGCAATATCTTGTAATTTAACTTTCTCTATCACAACATTTCCTCCAACTCCGCAAGACCTTTCGTTATCTCTGTTTCAAGTTTGTGAAGGTCTGCCATAATCTCGCTTATCGGCGGATACTCAACGGGAACATATTCAACCTCTTTATACTTATTGATAGACAAGTTATAGTCATTATCAACAATATCCTGCTTGCCCACAAAAAACGACTGCTCCGTTTTTGCCCTGTCAGCTTCGTTGTCGAGATTATGAAATCTCTCGATTATATCGGGTATATCGTTTTCCTGAACGGCGGTTCGCTTATCGTCAAGAGAAAATCCGTCCGCTTTCATATCATAGAACCAAACCTTGTCCGTTCCGCCGTGACCTGTTTTTGTAAACACAAGTACAGCCGTAGAAACGCCCGCATACGGTTTAAATACCCCCGACGGCATAGAAATAACAGCTTCAAGTATATTATTCTCAATAATTTCTCTGCGGACATCTTTATGCGCCTTTGACGAACCAAACAGCACGCCGTCAGGTACAATGCAGGCACATCTGCCGCCGACTCTAAGCATACACAGAAACAGCGCTAAAAACAGAAGTTCCGTTTTCTTTGTCTTGCACATTTTAAGCAAATCGGCAGATACAATATCATAGTCCAGACTGCCCTTGAACGGCGGATTTGCCAATATAAGAGAATATTTATCCCTGTCCGCGTTTTGGTCTGATAAGCTGTCTCGGTATTCGATAAACGGACTGTCAATTCCGTGCGTCATCATATTCATAGCGCCTATGCGGAGCATAGTCCTGTCCATGTCGTAGCCAAAAAACATGCTGTTCATATAGTGGTATTTTTTCTGCTTGTTGTAAAAAATATCTTCCTTGTGATTTTTTTTTAAATATTCACCGGCAGCTACTAAAAAACCGCTCGTTCCGCAGGCGGGGTCGCAAATAACATCATCAGGCTTCGGCTGCATCATGTCAACCATCATTCTGATAATATGTCGCGGTGTTCTGAATTGTCCGTTTAAACCCGACTGCGAAATTTTGTTGAGCAGATATTCGTACACATCACCGCGCACATCGGTATAATCAGCATTTTTCATCATTTCATAAATTTCGTCAAGTGAGTCAACAACCTTGCCAAGCAATAATGGAGTAGGCAGTTTAAAAATAGCATCGTCCATATATTTTGAATACGCGCTGTCTTTATCCGCGTGTAAATTCTTGATAAAAGGGAATACCCATTCCTGCACCACGGAATACATCTGTCCGGCAGGGTAGTCCTTGAATGTTGACCATTTGAGCTGTTCACCGTCAATCGTTCTGCCGCCTATTTTAACATCGCCTGCAAATATGCTTTTATGTGGCAGTCCAAGCATAGCGCTTTCTTTCGCTCTGCGGTTATCAGTGTCGTCAAGGTCATGTATAAACATTAAATATGTAATTTGCTCAATTACATCAAGCGGATTTACAAGTCCGCCTGATGCAAATATGTCCCACAAGCTGTCTATTTTATTTTTTAATTCACCCGTTATCATTTTATTCGTCCTCTCTGTTCCAAGTATATGAAGTATATCTTCCGCCGCTTATCTTTATGATTTTACCGTTTTTCAGTAAATCTGCAAGCGCCCTTTGTACAGTTGTTTCGCTTATATCAGGGCATTTCTCTAAAATATCATGCTTAGTTACTTTGCCGAGTGTATCTTCAATAATCATCGCGACCCTTTCCAGCTTTGACAATTTGCTTTCAATCATAATTTGCACACGAGATGCAAATTCTCTGTGAGCGGCTAAAATAACTGAAAGCATATATCTTACGAATGGAGCATAATCATTATCATTCTCGTGCCATCCTAAAGAGCTTTTTTGAAGTGCATCGTAATAACTGTCTTTTGTCGTTTCAATCATCTTTTCTATACTGACATACTTTCCTACAATATATCCACTGCGATATAATAACAGAAGCGTGAGAAGCCTGCTCATTCGACCGTTTCCATCGTTGAACGGATGTATGCATAAAAAGTCCAGAATAAACATAGGAATGGCAAGCAATGGATTTATAGCTTCTAATGCAATCGCTTCATTAAATGCCGTGCATAAGTCATCCATTGCCTGCGGAACCTCCCAAACAGGAAGCGGCTGAAAACGCACAAACTTATTTCCCTCTGCATCCTCCTCTGAAATAACATTATCAACATTTTTATACTGACCGCCATAAGTTACGGTATTAAACTTATATAAATCTCTATGAAGCTGTAATATTATGCTCGGCTTAACGGGAATGCCATCGTGGTTGGAATGAATTGTATTAAGAACATCTCTGTAACCCGCAATTTCCTCCTCGGCTCTGTTTTTAGGGTTCGTTTTAGATAGAGCAAGTTTTTTTATTCTTTCATTTGAAGTATATATACCTTCGATTTTATTAGACGCCTCAGTACTCTGTATTTTCGCAATCTCAACAAGCTGCGTAAGCGCGTCTGCGCTCGATTCGATAAACAAATTCTGTTTTCCTTTGAACTCGTGAATTTGTGTAAGCATAGACACGATTTCAGGAGTTAGACACTGCTCCCATTTATTTTTATAATTATATATTCTCATATTTTCACCTTTTAATTTAGTCATTTATTTATATTATGACATAATTACATTATACTATGCAGTTTTTAATTTGTCAATATAGCCTTTATTTTTAACATTATTAAAAAATAAATCACACTAACATATAGTTGAGTGTATGTGTCCGTACAACATACACTCCTCGCTAATATAAGCAATGAATATCTCACCTTGATATTCGGATAAAAGAGCAGTAACCTATTACAGGTTACTGCTCTTTCTACATCATAGGATTATCAAATTTAAACTGTATTTCTATTTCCTTATTCTTGCCTATATAAACCTTATCAATCAGCATCAGCAGAGTATTACGGTCAATGTTGTCAAAGCTAATAATGCTGTTTAACAGTTCGCTCATATCCTTTGCGGCGTCAGCGCGGTCTGCCTCCGCTTGCAACTCATCAAGACGCTGTTCATAAACAGCTCGCTCCGCCTTGATACCCTCGCTGAGTTCAATATACTCCGTTTCGGAAATCACCCCTGATGCTTTATCCTTATACAGACTCAAAGTCGTATTTTTGCATACATCAATTTTTCGCCTCAATGACTCTATCAGCTTATCGTTATTATTTTCGCTATCAAAAAAAGCGTCAGCCTCCGTCAAAATTTCTGACGTGTTTATAGCCGATGCTAATTCCTTTAGTTTGTCCTTAATTACATTTTCAACATAGTCCTCGCGTATGCTGTGCGAGGTGCATACTCCAAGCTTTGCGTTTTTCCTCCATCTGCTGCAAGCAAGGTATGTCCGTTTTTCCGATTCCTTTACAAAACTCATACTGCCGCCGCAATCCTTACAAAACACAAGCCCCGACAGCAAATGCGGCTGCCCTGTGCGTTTTTGCTTATTATAACTGCGCTTTGACAGTATTTCAGCTGCTGCGTCAAAATCCTCCTGCGATATAACAGGCTTGTGAGTATTCCTTATGATAATCCATTCATTCTGCGGCAAACGTACCTTTTTATTAACCTTATAGCTGACCTTACGCGTCATATTCTGCGCGAGATGTCCGGCATACGTCGGATTACTTAAAATCCGACGCACAATTCCGTCATTCCAAATACCCTTAAAATTCTTTTGGGTAGCCGTAAGGTTCTTCTGCTGTGAGGGTGTAGGCACTTTTGCCATACTCAACTTATGAGCAATCCCCAGTATCGTATCACCCGCAAGAAAATCCTTATAAATCTTCCGTACATATACCGCCGTTTCCTCATCAATAATAAGATGATTTTTGTCCTTCGGGTCTTTCTTGTACCCATACGGCGGCTGAGAGCCGATAAACTTTCCGTTGATTTTTTTTGTGGTAAGCGCTGTTCTCACCTTCTTGCTAATATCCTTAGCGTACATATCGTTGAATACAGCCCGAAACGGTGTCATATCGTTTGTACTGCTTGAGGACTCCGTATCAATGCCATCATTTACGGCGATATATCTGACGTTATGTGCCGGAAAATACTTGTCTATGTATTTGCCAATCTCTATGTAATCTCGTCCAAGTCTGGACAAGTCTTTTGTAATTACAGTATTTATCTTCTTTTCCTCAATCATTTTAATCATACGATTGAAGTCCGGTCTGTCGAAGGACAAGCCCGAATAACCGTCGTCAGAAAATATCTCAACTACATTCAGTGAATTAGCCTGCGCGTAATCCAGCAGGAACGCTTTTTGATTGACTATACTTTCCGAATCGGTTACAGTTCCGTCATCCCTCGACAGCCTTAAATATAATGCGGTTAAATTCTCTGCCATGTTAATCACCTTGCCTTGCTGACGAGAATCTGCTTGAGTATCTCGCCCAAGCTTTTTCCCTTTGTGGCATATACTAATTTAACTTCTTTCTCTGTGGTCATAATATCAACCTCCTTTACCATTGGGTTGTATGATAATTAAGTTTTTACGATTAACCTTCCAACTCACTGACACGCGGTGATGTTATATCAATTATTAATTTTTACAAATCAAGAATATTACAAAGTTTATAGATGTCAGTCTTGATAAATACAAACTTTTTCGATATTATAGTTTTTGGAATATCTTAAAATTTTAGAACACTTTATTGGAACATTTATTGCGGAGGTATGTTTGATGAATAACAGTAACAATTCTTCATCTCGAAATATTATCTGCTTTACTTATTGAAGTCGCAAATATGCAGCCGTGCGGTTATTTATTCAACAGATACCTGTATAACGTCTATTGTCTGCATGGCATTATTGACACGCCCTTTCCATGCCCATATAAGTATTTTATTAGAATAGACAGTATAATATGCTTTATATGCAATATAACAGGCTATGAACAGGCAACACCTCTAACTAATGATAATTTTGACTTTATTGCATCTCATTTACATTATCCCAATATGCTGCAAAATTTAAAAAGAGGACAAATTTCAGAATAGAACCCGAAGAAAAATCAGAGAATGAAAACGCAAAACAAGCGTCATTTGATATATTATCAGAGCTATGTTCCGCTAAAATTGACTTAGAAATAGGCTTATCCTATAAAAGATTTAATGTGTAAACCCAAAGAAACCGCATTACTATGCGGTTTCTTCTGTTTTTCAGTTCCTTATCCAAATCGTGTATCAGGCGGGGTGGATTTTGAAGCCGCAAAAACATACGGCGTAAAAGTTATATGGGCACTGTCACTGCCGTCAAAGACGACATGATGACATAAAAAAAGATGTCCTGTATAAATATATCACAAAACATCTTTTATAATTTGTCACTTCTTTAAAATTCTCATGGCATTCAGCACGGCAATAATCATAACTCCCACATCACCAAACACAGCCGTCCACATTCCCGCAACGCCAAACGCACCCAACAAAAGAAACGCACCCTTTATCCCAAGCGCAAAAACAATATTCTGCATAACAATACGCTTTGTATATCGAGCCGTTTTTATCGCGTCACACAGCTTCGACACTTCATCTGTCATAAGTACAACATCTGCCGCCTCAATAGCCGCATCAGAGCCCAGTCCGCCCATAGCAATCCCCACATTGGCCCGCGCAAGCACAGGAGCGTCATTTATCCCATCACCAACAAAAGCGATTTTACCGCTTTTCATATTGTCAAGCTGTTCAAGCTTCTCCACTTTCTGATCTGGCAGCAGTTCAGCATAATATTCATCTATACCCACTGCTCCGGCCACGCTCGCAGCAATCTGTTCACTGTCACCCGTAAGCATAACCGTTTTCTTTATCCCTATAGACTTTAACTCTGCTATTGCTTTTTGACTGTCATCCTTTATCTTATCGGAAATAATTATACAACCGGCATATTTCTTATTTACTCCCACATACACTTTAGTACCCGGATCATCACAGCTTTCATATGTGATTTCAAATCTTCTCATCAGCTTTTCATTGCCGACAGCAATCTCCGTGTCACCGTCTGTCACAGCTATTCCATGACCTGAAATTTCCTTATAACCGGTCAAACCTGAATTATCAGACTTTTCTCCCGACGCTCTCTCTATAGAGCGCGCAATAGGATGAGTAGACAGGCTCTCTGCCTTTGAGGCATATTGAAGTATCTCCTTATCGGTAAAACCATTTGCGGCTGCAATTCTAACTACATCAAAAACTCCTTGGGTCAATGTGCCGGTCTTGTCAAAAACAATTGTATCTACCTTATTCAGAGCCTCCAGATAATTGCCTCCTTTAACAAGCACACCTTTTCTCGACGCCCTGCCAATACCGCCAAAAAATGTCAGCGGGATGGATATAACCAAAGCGCACGGACATGAAATCACAAGAAATACAAAACCGCGTCTTATCCAGTCGGTCCACTGTTCTCCAAATAACAACGGCGGAACAACGGCTAATATTACGGCAAGCACTACAACAACAGGCGTATAGTAACGCGCAAATGTAGTGATAAAATTTTCTGCAGGAGCTTTTCTGCTTGCCGCATTTTCCACAAGATCAATAATTTTTGAAGCGGTAGAATTGTGAAATTCTTTTTTCACTTCTATCATAAGCACACCGCTGCCATTTACACAGCCTGACAAAACCTCGTCATCTTTCTTCACACTTCTCGGCACAGATTCTCCCGTAAGAGCGCTTGTGTCAATCATCGACACACCGTCTGCCACAATTCCGTCAAGCGGTATTTTTTCACCGGGTTTTACAATAATTATCTCACCTATACGCACTTCTTCCGGCGAGACCGTCTGTATATGTCCATTCCTCTGCACATTAGCGCTGTCGGGACGTATATCCATTAACGCCGAAATAGATCCGCGAGAGCGTTTGACCGCCATATCCTGAAAAAATTCACCTATTTGATAAAAAAGCATTACCGCCACCGCTTCAGGATACTCTCCTATTGCAAACGCTCCGATCGTTGATACTGTCATGAGAAAATTTTCATCAAAAATCCTTCCCTTTAATATATTTTTTACCGCCCTGATAACAACGCTTCCTCCAAGTATAATATAAGCCGCTGCAAGAACCGCAAGTATTATATACTTATGCAAACTTGTAAAATGTGTTAATACAAGTCCCGCTCCATATACCGCAGCGCCTATGCTAAGCTGAATGACTTCACGCTTTGCGCTGCTGACCTCATTGCTCGTTTTCACCCGCGTTTCATACGCCGAAACTTCCACGTCAGGCTCATGAGTATGCACTATTTTCTCTACCGCGGCAAATATATCTCCAGAATAATTGCCGTCTGTTTCTATAGTAAGCGTCTGATTAATAAGATTTACAGCAGCCGCTGCAACTCCGTCCAGACTTCCCGCCGCCTTCTCTATTTTCGCACCGCAATGCGGACAATCAAGCCCTTTTAATTTGAAAATCTTTTTCATAATATCCCCCCCGCCATTCTGCATGATATTTATAATTGAACATATGTTCATTTGTTAATATTATATCATCTCTTTATATATATGTCAATAATATTTTAAATGTTTTTATATATTTTATTTATTTTTAAATATTTTTCTTAATTTAATGCTGAAAATTTATCTTCGCATATTGATTTTTACGCATAAATCTGTTAAAATGAATATGTTTTTTGTACGTTACAAAAAATAATGTAGTATGGTAGGAGGAAAAAATAATGGCACCACAACAAGGAACATTATTGTCTTACAGACCCGATATTCAGGTCTTGGACGCAACAATCAGAGACGGAGGACTTGTAAACAGTTTTTATTTCACCGATGAGTTTGTAAAAAAGCTCTATCGCGCGAACATAAAAGCGGGAGTGGATTACATGGAATTTGGCTACAAGGCTTCAAAGGAAATTTTTGACGCAAACAAATTCGGCAAATGGAAGTTCTGCGACGAGGAAGCAATACGAAGCATAGTCGGCGATAACAACACAGATTTAAAAATATCCGTCATGGCAGACGTCGGCCGGACAGATCTTGAAAATGACATTCTTAACAAGACTGACAGCGTAATTGATCTTGTGCGTGTGGCAACGTACATCAACACTATTCCGGCCGCAATTGATATGGCGGAATACTGTAAGGCAAAGGGTTATGAGACAAGCATCAATATCATGGCTGTTTCAACATCAAATGACAAAGATATAAAACAAGCTCTTGAACTTATCGGTCAGAGCGGAGTTGACATGATTTATATCGTTGACAGCTACGGATCAATGTATCCCGAACAAATCCGCGAACTTGCGGAGATGTATACCGAGGTGGGAGTAAAATACAACAAAAAAATCGGTATGCACGCTCATAATAATCAGCAGATGGCTTTTGCCAACACAATAGAAGCAACCGCGAGAGGCGTGAGCATGCTCGACGCTACAATGAGCGGTATGGGCAGAGGCGCCGGCAACTGCGCTATGGAAGCTCTCATTGGTTTTTTGAAAAATCCACGATACAAGCTTGATCCTGTACTTAGATTTATTCAGGATGAAATGCTGAAATTAAAAAATGAAGGACTTGTATGGGGATATGATATTCCATACCTTCTGACAGGTATGCTTAATCTTCACCCCCGCTCCGCGATTGACTGTATACAAAAAGGGAATACTGATTACTCAGAATTCTTTCAAGAGCTTTGGGACAAAGAATGTTAAACTGAAAAGAACCGCTGTTGCGGTTCTTTTCAGTTTAAATATATATCCACATCATTTCCGTCAATATGTATAATATCTATTATTACTGATACTATTCTTTTTTTTATCTCCACACCGCTTTCATCAAATAAACGTATCATTTTTTGTCCATCAAAGCTTTCTCCATCCCTGTCCAATACTGTTTCCAATTCATCCTCTGCCGCCGTTTTTTCATAATCCAGCGCCTTCAGTTCCTCATTAATATACTCCATACTAACTTCGTCCAATTCTTCAGCAAGTCGTACCAGTCTTTTAATTTTTGCCTCCGCCTCGGATATTCTAATTTTAAGACTGTTAATTTCTATTCCTGCCTCCTCTGATATTTTTATACCGTCCAGCAAGTTAATTTGATCCTTTATAATATTCTCCGCAATAGCTTCAAGCATATCACATCTCATCATTTTCCTTGACGCCTTACACACACCATTTCTTTTACCTCTGCAGTAGAAATACCTCTGACCGCCCGAATAACTTTTTACATAGCTTGAATATCCGCAGCAACAGCACTTTACAAGTCCCTGAAGCCATGACAAAGAACCTGTTCCACCATTACTGTGCTTTTGTCTGACATTAATTTTTCTCTGTACATTGAGCCATAAATCAGGTGAAATTATACCCTCATGCTCCCCAAGCGTTATGTATCCAAAAGGCTTGTTTTTTGTGCTGCCGTATATATAACAACCATTTTCCCCGGTGTAATCACTTATAGGATTATTAATATGCGCGCCCACGTTATTAAGATATTCGTACACTTCCACGTCAGCGCGCACATAAACAGGACTGCGCAGAATACGCGACACACTGCTCTGACTCCATCGTCCGTTTCTTCGCGTGCATATACCTCTTTCATTCAGCTCGCGCGCAATCAAATTCATTGATTTGCCGGCAATACCATAAGCGGTATATATTTCGCGTATAATGACTGACTCACTCTCATTCTTTTTATAACAATAAGTTTTCTTTCCATTCTTTAAGCACTCGGTTTTTGTATATCCAAAAGGGGCGTATCCTCCGAGATAAAAGCCTTTTTCACCTCTACTGTAATAATTATCTGTTACTCTCTGCTGTATCGTCTCACGCTCAAGCTGTGCAAATACCATAATAATATTCAGCATTGCCTTCCCCATCGGCGTTGAAGTGTCAAATCGTTCTGTATGTGAAACAAATTCCACACTGTATTTATCAAACAACTCCATAATCTTTCCGAAATCAAGAATTGCACGGCTTATACGGTCAATTTTGTATACATATACACCTGACACCTCTCCGGATTTTATATCCTCAATAAGACACTTAAACTGAGGACGATTTGTATTTTTACCTGAAAAGCCCTTATCCGCATAAATACGGTACGGCTGATCTCCTATATCCCGCGCGCATATATCTATCTGACTTTCAATGGAAATACTATCACGTTTATCCGCAGATTGTCTCGCATATACGGCGTTCATCTCTTTTTGCACTCCATATAAACTCTTTCAAGCTGTTTTACAGCTCTCTCTTTAATACCGTATCTTTCAGTCTCAAAAATGCGCACATTAATTTCTCCTTGTTTTATCTTCTGTTTTAATCTGTATTTTTCTTTCATTATTTCATCACCTGAAACAGTATATTGATCATTAAACACGTCCTATTACTTTTTTGTGCCAATTTGTTTCGTTTACACCGGGAAAAATCGCTCCCGTAAGCTCAGGCGCAATAATTAAAGATACTATTATGAATATTATAAAGGAATTGGGGGTGTAAAATTTGGAATGGGAAAATAAAACTATTGGTTTCGCAATGTGCGGCTCCTTCTGCACATTTAAAAATGCCCTCGGCGTTTTAAATGAACTTACCCAGACAGGAGCAAATATTATCCCGATCATGAGTGAAATGTCTTACAATACAGATACGCGTTTTGGCAAAGCGACGGATTTTCATGACAGAATTCAGTTAATGACCGGCAACGACATAATTCATACTATAAAAGACGCCGAGCCTATAGGCCCTAAGGGTATGCTCGACATGCTTGTAGTACTTCCCTGCACAGGCAATTCACTTGCAAAAATTGCCAACGGCATTGCGGATACCTCTGTTACAATGTCGGTAAAAGCGCATCTGCGTAATCAACGGCCTGTTTTGCTTGCCGTTTCCACCAATGACGGCCTTGGTACTGCCGCCAAAAATATCGGCACTCTTTTAAACTGCAAGAATTTATATTTTCTGCCTTTTTCTCAGGATGATTACATAAATAAGCCCTGCTCTCTTGTAGCAGACTTTGAACAGCTTCCGGCGGCAATACTTGCCGCTTTTGAAGGCAAACAATTACAGCCTGTTTTGGGCTTTTAATATAAATTCCGTAAGATAAAAAACAGACAGCATTTTCGCTGTCTGTTTTAATGTGCTATATTTCTTCAAGCGCATGAATTTTACTTATTCGTTCAAGATGCCTGCCTCCCTGAAACTTCGCTTCAAGGTATGTATCAATAATCATATTAGCTTTTTCACGCCCGGTAACACGTCCTCCGAGACATACTATATTAGCGTTATTATGTTCCTTAGCCATTTTAGCGCTAAATACGTCAGAACACAAAGCTGCTCTAACCCCTTTAAATTTATTCGCCGCTATTGATATTCCTATCCCCGTTCCGCAAATAAGAATACCGCATTCATATCCTCCGCCGAGTATCGCCTCGCATACAGGCTTTGCACAGTCGGGATAATCGACACTGTCCTCATTATACACACCAAAATCCCGCACTTCTATTCCTTTTTCTTCAAGATGCTTAATTATATGTCCCTTTAATTCAAAACCACCGTGATCGCTTCCTATTGCTATCATTTATCATGTTCTCCTTTTTGCTTTTCTTCCAGTTCTCTCTCCGCCTGAGATTTCTTTATATAATACGGCTTCATTTCAAGATATGACTGCGTATCTCCCCGTTTTGCCTTGTCTATTGCCCGTGCCGCTACGGATGACGCTCTTGAATTCAACACCGCGCCATGAGGAAAAACAGCATGTTCACCCAGCTTTTCCTTAATATATTCCTTATGCGCAGATACGCCGTCCCCTACAAAAATCGTGTCAAGAAACTCCCCGCAGCTTTCAATACATTCTTCGATTGTTATTCCCTCCGGCTCTCCGATTTCCTTAAATCCATCATCCCAAATATAGCTCGCGGTAAAAACATTATTCCTCCGGGCATCCATAATCGGCACGATTATATGCTCCGCATTCGGCACGTTATACGCAAGCGCTTCAAGCGTACCAACACTTACCACTCTTTTATCCGCCGCGTGAGCAAGCGCCTTAATTGTGGCAACACCTATTCTCAGTCCTGTAAACGAACCCGGTCCGACTGCCGCGGCAAATATATCCATATCGTTAACTGTAAGCTCCAAATCCGATAGAAGCTGTTCTATCATTGGCATTATTTTTTGAGAATGAGTTTTTTTATGATTTAAAATATATTCTCCGAGAAGCAGATCGTCTTCCATTACGGCAACTGTCGCAACATTCGATGACGTATCTATCGCAAGAACTCTCATTATCCTACCTCCTCAATCTCTATCAGCCTGTAATTCTCGCCCTTATCATAATCCTTTGAAATCGTAATATCATACCGTTTTTGCGGAAGAATATCCGATATGAGCTGCGGCCACTCAATTACACTTATGCCCTCTCCGTACACATATTCTTCATAGCCTATTTCATACATTTCATCACTGTCCGCTATCCGATACACATCAAAATGATACAAAGGCATTCTACCGGCGTATTCATTCACTATTGTAAATGTTGGACTTGTTATATGATCATCAATATCCAATCCTTTAGCAAGCCCCTGTACAAAAGCGGTTTTTCCGACACCAAGATCTCCATACATACAAATCACATCGCCGGCCTGTAGTGTCAATGCAAAAACAACCGCAATATCTTTTGTCTCCTCATAGCTGTTTGAAATATATTTCATAATAGTATACCATATAACATTCTCTTAAAACAGTCCTGTTATTTTCCCTTCAGCGTCAACATCAATATTATTTGCCGCGGGTGTTTTCGGCAATCCGGGCATAACCATAATATCGCCTGTCTCTACAACAATAAATCCCGCTCCGTTTGATATTCTGACATTACTTACATTTATCTCAAAACCTTCAGGTCTGCCAAGCAGCTTCGGATTATCTGAAAGCGAGTACTGAGTTTTAGCCATGCATACAGGCTTTTTATCCAGGCCTAATTCCTCAAGCCGGTTTATCTGTCTGTTTGCGCGCGCGCTATATACAACTTCGCTTCCTCCGTAAATTTTTGTTACGACAGCCAGTATTTTATCTTTTATCGGCGCGTCAACATCATAAATACTTTTATAATCAGCTTTCCTGTGTTCCAAAACATCTATAAGCTTTTGAGCAAGATCAATACCTCCCTCTCCGCCTTTTGCAAACACCTCGCTAAGCGAGCATTCCGCGCCAAGCGCCTTACAATGTCTGATTACAGTGTCAAGCTCCTCGTCACTGTCAGTATCAAAACGGTTTACGGCCACTATCACAGGCATACCGAACAGTTTCATATTTTCAATATGCTTTTCAAGATTTACAATACCTTTTTCAAGCGCGTCAACATCCGGATTTTTAAGCTCGTCCCTCGGTACTCCGCCGTTATATTTCAAAGCCCTCACCGTTGCCACAATAACAACCGCATCAGGATTTATTCCGGCCATACGGCATTTTATATCCATAAATTTTTCAGCGCCCAAATCCGCTCCAAACCCCGCCTCTGTAATTGTATAATCAGACAGCTTCATAGCAAGCCTTGTAGCCTGAACACTGTTGCAGCCGTGAGCAATATTGGCAAACGGTCCGCCGTGAATAAAACATGGCGTATATTCAAGAGTCTGCACAAGATTAGGTTTTATAGCATCCTTTAAAAGCGCGGCCATTGCGCCCTGAGCATGCAGATCTGACGCTTTCACAGGCTCTCCGCCGCGGTTATAACCCACTATAATCTCGCCAAGACGTTTTTTTAAATCCTCTGTATCGGATGCGAGACACAAAATCGCCATCACCTCAGACGCTACGGTTATCATAAAACCATCCTCACGCGGAACGCCATTGACTTTACCGCCCATACCAACAACGATTTTACGCAGCGCTCTGTCATTTGTATCTACAACGCGCTTCCATACTATATTGGTAACATCTATATCAAGAGCGTTTCCCTGATGAATATGATTGTCAATCATAGCTGACAGCAGATTATTAGCTGCTGTGATAGCGTGCATGTCACCCGTAAAATGCAGATTAATATCCTCCATAGGAACAACCTGGCTGTAGCCGCCACCTGCCGCACCTCCTTTTAATCCCATTACAGGTCCGAGAGAAGGCTCGCGAAGGGCGAGTGAGCATTTTTTCCCGAGCCTTGTCATAGCGTCTCCAAGACCAATCGTTGTTGTCGTTTTACCCTCACCCGCAGGAGTGGGATTTATGGCCGTTACAAGTATCAGCTTTCCATCTTTGTTATTTTTTACCCTATTCCAAAGCTCTGATGATGTTTTCGCCTTATATTTTCCGTAATATTCCAACTCATCCCCGTCAATACCAACCGAAGCGGCTATATCACGGATATGCTTCATTTTTGCCCCCTGTGCAATTTCAATATCTGACAGCATCGCAATACCTCCCAAAAATTACTTATATAAAGTGAAATAGAGCTGAATTCGGCACCACAAATACCGGCACATATATCCAGCTCTTAAATTTCATTATTCATATCATTAATTATTGTTAAAATAACCTCTGTCCTCGCGAACTTTACGAAGAAGCAAGTCAAGACGGTGCTCAACATCATTAAGAATATCATCCACATACTGATCTGTATCGGTTTTTATTTCAACAGACTTCTGCTGAGCGGCATTAACAAGCTCATTAGCCTGTTCATACGCGCACTTTGTAATCTCGTGCTCGTCAATAAGCTGCATCTGAGTTTCTTCCGCATTCTTTTGGATTGCCTCCGCTCTGTTTTCAGCCTCGGAAAGAATTCTCTGTCTTTCTTCCTTTACCCATTTAGCTTCCTTCAGCTCGTCAGGATACACAAGACGAATTTCCTGAATATAATCTAAAAGCTCGTCCTTGTCGACCATAACCTTGCCGGTCAGAGGAACCGCCGAAGCTTTTTCAATAGTCTCCTCCATCATGTCGACAATTTCCATGATATCCATATCCATATCCATTTCTTTCAATCCTTTCGTCTTACTTATATTTTTCTTTGATTACTTTAATTATCTCACGGGGAACAAGTCCTGTAAGATCACCGTGAAAGCCTGCCAGTTCTCTAACCATGCTTGAGCTGATATATGAATACTTTGTATCCGTCATCATAAACATAGTTTCATATTCCGGATTAAGCGCCTTGTTAAGAAGCGCCATCTGGAACTCATATTCAAAATCGGCAACAGTACGCAATCCTTTCACAATAACAGTTGCTTTTTTACTCTTCGCAAAATCTACCAGCAAACCGGTGAAAGAATCCACCTCCACATTCTCCAGATGCTCTGTTACCTGAGCTATCATCTTAACTCTTTCCCCCGCGGTAAAAAGCGGTTGTTTACTTACATTACTCAGAACCCCGACTATCAGTTTATCGTACAGACGGCTTGCGCGTTCTATAACGTCAAGATGTCCGTTCGTAATCGGATCGAAGCTCCCGGGATAAACTGCAATTCTCATTCGTTTTATTACCTCCCGGCATATACCGGCCAACCTGATTATTCCTGATATTTCCTGTACACAGTGATATATGTCCTGCCGTATTTTCTCTGTCTGTACAGCTCAAGCCCTTCTATATCCCCCCGAAAATCAGGACTGTCGCTTTCAAGAACCGCTATACCGCCGTCAGAAAGAATATCGTTTCTGACTATCCCCATCAAAGCGGATTTAATAAAGTTTTTGTTATACGGCGGATCCAGAAATATTATATCAAATTTTTCCTCTGTTTCCTCAATATAATCAAAACATGACATATTTATTATTTCACAGCTGTCAAGAAAATCAAGCGACTGCGCGTTTTTTCTGATAATATCGACAGACCGCTTATCGCTGTCCGTACAAACCGCTCTTCTTGCCCCCCTTGATATTGCCTCAAAGCTCAAAGCTCCGCTTCCCGCAAACATATCAAGACATACCGCATCGGGCACAAAGGCCTGGATAAGATTGAATACAGACTCCTTTACTCTGTCCGTAGTAGGACGGATATCGTCGCCCTCAAACTCATACAGCTTATGTCCCCGTCTTGTTCCGGATATTATCCTCATGCGCAATCCCCCATGGATTTTGTTTAATAAACAGGGCTTGTCCCTGTTATAGGATACTTTCAGGCAGAGCCAAATATACTCCGTCTAAAAGCATTAAGCACAGGCCGCCTTCAAGGCGGCGCTTAATATCAGTTATATTCTATCCTACTTTTGGCAAAAGGTCAACAATGTAATTGTATTTTTTTAGAAATTACATAAAATCTCAAAGTAATTGTAAAGGTTTTGATACATTGTATACATCAAAACAGCTTTTTCGCCGTTAATCGTCAATATCCTCGGTGAAGTCCGGAAGATTAATTCCGCGCACATACTGATTATTCGGCACCGGAATTTTCTCATCCATCTCAGGGCCTATATAAAAACCGGTCTGCGTGCACTGATTATACGCGGTATTCTGGAACGCAACGCTGAGACGGTACACACTGTCATGCATAAGCGTATAAAATTTATGCTCTGTCACATCTGTTGTTGTATAAATACGCAGCTCCGTGTCATCCTCATTACGCCATACGGCCTCTTCTCTCCAGTCTCCGAGAATATCCGCCTGAATGCACGGCGTACCCTTCTTCCA
This sequence comes from uncultured Clostridia bacterium, assembly GCA_910578235.1. GTDB lineage: Bacteria > Bacillota > Clostridia > UBA1381 > UBA1381 > Hominilimicola. The sequence goes on from CAJTPP010000006.1 coordinate 59,892, forward strand.
GTTGTTTGACAAAGTGCCTTTTGGATCAAGTATTGTTACAAGCTTATTGTTTTCATAATCCCACTTATATATTTTAGGATAACCCACACTCTTTTCATCATCAAATTCATGATCAAGCAGTTCTCGGATAAGATCCCCGTCCCACCATATAGCAAAATCAATCGACTCCGGCCCGCGCTCGTTTATCATCTCGCCATCCATGGTGAAGATACCGTCATCCATTACCCAGCACTGATTACCGACATACCTCGGATCAATCTTCGCGCAAAGACCTCTTGTTGTGTCGCGTCCCGTATACTTGCCCCACTTGATTTCGCCTGTAGCGGGATCACGAACCTCGTAACCGTACTCGGCATGCTCATGCTCGTGAATTTGGAAAAAGTCTAGATTGGGCGTGTCAGGCGTGAAATTACCTAAATTCATGCAATCGCCGTGTTCAAGACCTGTCGAATAAATACCCTTGCCGTCATGGTCAACCGCCATAGCGCCGTACACTATTTCATCAAGTCCGTCACCGTCAATATCACCGACACCCAGATTATGGTTACCCTGATTTGTATATTCAATATTCTGATCCTTATTTGCAAGGAACCTCCATCTTTTTACCAGTTTGTTGTCTATAACGTCATACGCCGCAAGAACCGTCGGACAGCCGTGGTCATAATATCCGCGGCACATCACCACGCTCGGATTTTCACCGTCCAGATACGCCACGCAGGCAAGGAAACGATCCACTCTGTTTCCCCAGTTGTCGCCCCATTCAATAACATTTCCCCGAGGAGGATCATAGTCAACGGTATCCATAATTTCGCCTGTTTCGCCGTTAAACAATGTCAGATATTCAGGCCCCTCAATAATAAAACCATCGCTGTTTCTGTAATCCGCGTCTTTATCACCGATCACATTTCCCTTTCCGTCCGTTGAGCCGTCAGCCGTCTTACAGACAAGCTCCGCCTTACCGTCATTGTTGAAGTCATACACCATAAACTGTGTATAATGAGATCCGCTCCGTATATTTCGTCCGAGATTAATTCTCCACAGCTTTGTTCCGTCAAGCTTATACGCGTCAAGGAGACATTCTCCCGTATAGCCCTTATGAGAGTTATCCTTGCCGTTAGCGTCCCATCTGAGTATTATTTCATACTCGCCGTCACCGTCAAGATCAGCCACAGACGCGTCATTTGCCGTATACGGATAAGATTTCCCGAACGGATCGATATAATTATCCGGCTTATCAAGAGGGATTGAGATGTACGGAGCATCAATGACATTTACCGTAGTACCCTCTTTTTCGGCCTTTCTGCCTTTAACCGCTTTTATTGTATATACATCCCCGGCCTTACCTTCTCTGTCAAAATAATTTGTGGAATTGGTGATAATATCTGAAATTCTGTCGCCGTTGCGCAGAACGATAAAATTTATATCCTGCTCATACTCATAGGCGTTCAGTCTCCAGCTCAAAAACACGCCGTCATCCGTTTTCATAGCCACCGCGCCTCTGCCGAGCGTCTCCATTTTGCGCTTCTTAGGCTCGGCTTCCATATCTATTGTAACCTCGCCTCGTTTTGATATACCGCTTGTCGTAACCGCCTCAACAGCATATACAAACGGCACGTTTGTTTCCACCTTGTCGTCAATAAAATTATTTTCCTTTGTTTTTCCTATAAGCTTATAAATACCGTACGGAGCCTTCTGATAAACATTATACCATACGGCTTCCTTAATATCATCCCAGATGAGCGTGACGGAATTGGGCGTTTCACGCGCGTCAAGACCTGTTATTCTGCTTTCACATTTCTTTCCGTCAACAACGCTCACATCAAGCTTTAACCCATTCTCAGAACAGAATTTATGAGCGTACAGCGCGCATACCGTATATTCAAAATTATCGCACAGATTTACATCATCATCGACAAATTCCTCTGTAATAACATCAACGCTTTTTTCAATCTCATTATTTTTTGGATTTCTGCGGGACACTCTGTAGCCTATTACTCCCTCAGCCTTATCCCACGACAGACGCACCAAATCCTTATCCCGCTTGGCTGTAATATCAGCTTTAAGTCCTGACAGGACAACATTCTTTTTTTCAGCTATATCTATACTGTTCAGACATGTATGCCGGCCGTTTTCAAATACAAATTCCATTTTGCCGTCAGTCACCTCGACAGCGAACACCTTTTCCATCACCTTGTTGCAGCTTACCCATACGCCATGGCGCTCCCCGTTCACGCTGTAAAATGTCATAACGTCGCCTTCATCGTCATAATCTCCCGTGGAGACACGCACTATGTAACTGCCGTTATCCATATCAACCGTAAAGGTATTGCCGTTCATAAACAGAAAATCCCTGTTAAGCTCCTTTTCACCTGTTTTTCTCTCGTCAGCCTGTGCCTCATTCATCAGACCAAAGCCCTGACTCGGTGAATAAAGTGTTTTTTCGGTAATCTTTATGTAGCCGTCGACAGGCGTTTTTTTACCAAAATCAAAACTTGCTTCTCTCATAAACTCATATCCCTCTCTAAAAATACATTATATATTTAGATTATACACTAAAACCCAAAAATAATAAAGAGTTTTTAGAGATATTTTCTAAATTTTTTTCTAAATCATTCCAGATCGTCAAGACTTTTGAATACAAACCCTTCGTTTTTAGCGTAATTAATTATATCCTCCAGAGCGTTGGCATTATCCGAGGACACAGCGTGAAGCAGCAATATAGCTCCGTCATGAAGATACGGCGTAACCTGATTAAACGCGTGCTCCGCGCCCTGTTGCATGTTAATATCCCAGTCCTTGTAGGCAAAACTCCACAGGATTGTCTTATAGCCCATATCCTGAGCCACGGAAAGTACTCTTTCGCTGTACTCGCCCTCGGGCGGACGCATATATTTCATACTAACCCCGTACATTTCCTCACACTTATTGTTCAGATCGTCAAGCTCCTTCTGCACAGTCTCCACAGACTGCTTCGGCAGATTAGGATGATTGACCGTATGATTTCCGACAATATGTCCGTTGTCAATCATACGCTGCACAAGCTCCTGCTGATTTTCAAGATACGGCCCTGTCACAAAAAACGCGGCAGGCGTGCTCGTCTCCTCAAGCACATCAAGAATTTTTGACGTATATCCGTTTTCATAACCCTCGTCAAATGTCAGATACAGCACCTTCTGTTCCCTGTCGTCAATATAATAGCAGTCATACTTATCCATAATCTGCTTCTGAGCGCTTGTTATCTCGGGCGGAGCGCCCTTTTTCCGCACGAACCCCCAGCCTGTTCCCTCGCCGCTGAGCTGCTCATAAGGCGGTTTCTCCTGCCCTGTATCCGTATTCATCGTTTCTTGTGACGCCACGCACGAGCTTAAAAGCATTGCCGCGCACAGCATCGGTACAATAATTTTTTTCATAGAATCACCATTGCCTTTCTTAAAATAATCAAAATTTTGTCGGATTATACTTTTTTTACATTAAAATAATGTTGAATTTTAATAGATTTTGGTATATAATATATTTATGTAATATATTATATGGATTTTAGGAGGATTAACATGTCTGCTTCAAGTGATTTTGAATATACGCGCCGTGAGCGCCGACGCCGTGAAAGGCTTCGTAAAAAGCGCATAAGGGCGGTGATTATTCTCGTTGCGCTGATAGGCATTATTGTTCTTATATGCGCCGCTGTTTCGACCTGCTCGAAAAATAATGACACAGACGAAAACCTTGCCGGCAATATGCCTGTCGAGACAGCGGAAGTTCCCACTCCGCCTCCCGCGGAAATAAAAACATCCAATATACCTCCCGCTTCGGAGGAAAATAATCTTTTACAGATCATAGCGGACTCGGGAGAGTCAAAGCACTGTTATCTGACTTTTGACGACGGTCCGACAGAAAACATCACGCCGCAAATTCTTGACGTGCTCCGCCGATATAACGTAAAGGCTACATTCTTTGAAGTCGGCTCGCTCATAGAAGCCAACACAGACATGGCAAGACGCGTTTACGAGGAGGGACACCTGATAGCCAATCACTCGCAGGGACATAACTATGAAAAATTATATGCGTCGACGGAAACCTTTATGACAGAGATGCAGAGCTGCGAGGACGCTATAAAAAGCGTTATGAACGGCGAGGATACCTTCCGTCTTATGCGTTTCCCCGGCGGCAGCTACAACGCTGGCGACCATGCGTCCATGAAGCAGGAATGCAAGGAGGCTCTAAAGCAGAATAATTTTTATTATATCGATTGGAACGCTCTCAACGGAGACGCGGAGGGTAAAACAAAAAACGCCTCTGAGCTTCTTGAATATCTGAAGCAAACCGCGCAAGGTTATAACAATCTTATTGTGCTTATGCATGACGCTTCTTCAAAACAAGCCACAGCCGACGCGCTCCCGTCTATTATCGAATATCTTGCGGGCGAGGGCTACACATTCCACCGTCTTGACGATATAGACTATCACGCCGCAGTAAGCACCAATTCACCGGCGGCGGACAGTAATGATACAGACGGTAATACAAGTCCTGCACCAACAGGCGGTACAGACAGCGGCTCTTATACCACAACAACAGTCGCGCCTCAGTCATCCGCTTCAGACGCCCCGCAGACGTCACAGACGCCGGCAACTCTCGCTCCGGCTTCTACGGGCACAATAGTTATTCAATAAAAGATTACAAAAAATATCGTCCATGTGAACATGGACGATATTTTTTATATATTCTGCCCCATCGCTTCAAGAGTAACTGCAAGACCCGTTCTGAAACCGTTCTCGAAGCACTGAATGTTCTTCCTCTCTGTTTCCTTATCATAGTATAATACAAACTGATCAAGAAATTCAACATCCTGTTTAGAGAGTCTTTTGCTCAGACAGCGATAATACTGTCCCGCCTGATTTTTTGCCTTCATATACTTTTTGTCTTTACTCATAACCCGATTTGACGGATGACCTGAATGTCTGTATATACCTTCAATTACATACATGTCCGCACCCTCCTTTCTCACAAATTTTGCGCATTAAAAAATGCGCAGTCCTA
>CAJTPP010000007.1:0-29224 GCA_910578235.1 uncultured Clostridia bacterium
GTTTTTCAGACAGCCGCTTTACTGCTTAATTAATAATTATTTATAAATTAAAATCATTTTCGCATTGCCTCTTGATGAAAGTATAAGCACTTTTGAACATTCAGAACCATAATTCTTTGCATCCTTAAGATCATTGATTGTCAGCGCTGTTGTTGTTCCGGAAGCATTCTTGCTTATTTCATCTCTTTCATCCTCCATACGAAGTATCTTTGTGGAAGATGTGATTGATACTTCCTCATAATCACTGTCATCAAGCTGATAGATACCGCTCTCGTCCTTTGTGAAGCCGTTTCTTGTAACATATATCTTTTTCTCGTCAACAAGCACCTGACTTACGTTATACATACAAGCTCTTGAATACGGAACTGTGCCAAGTGATGAGCTTGTGTAAACTTCATCATCAGATGTGCCGGCTTTCTTAAATCTGTAATCAAACTTAAATGACTGATTATTGTTTTCCTCTGAAGGCGTCAGCTCTTCTTCCCAGCTGTAAAGCTCGTCATTATACTGATCTTTTCCGTCAAGCACATTTGCTATATCCGCAAAACGCATTATGTCAATACGTCCCTGGGCAAGATTATCGCCGTCATATGCGAACTGTACAATGTCTCCGACCTGTATGTCGCTGAACTCTGTATTATCAAATGTAGTCCATGATTTTGTTGTTGTTGACGATCCGCTGTACACATCAAATTTCAATGCGCTGTCATCTGTAGCTTCGTTATATATACTTTCAGGAAGCGAAGCGACAATTGAATAGTCCGTATCTTTTTTTACATTTGTAAGAACACTGTCATTACCGTAAAGGATAACAAGACCCGCTATTTTAGACGAGCTTACATCATAAGCCTCAACATAATATGAGTCACCTGACGTGAACGCGCCTGAAACAGATTTCTTCGTATACTTACTCTTTTGATTACGGTCTGACGGTACACACAGCACAACGGTTGACGAATTTACAGAAAATGCGGTTTTACCTGCTGATGAAAAGCTGTTTGACGAATAAGTGTACTTATTCAGATCCTTACATCTTACAATCTGCTCTTTATCGTCGTTCTGAGCTTGTGTCTCGTCTGATTTAAGAGTAATAATTTCAGTAACAACTCCTCCGCTCACCGTAACTCTTACCGGCTGAGAATAATCTGTAATAGTCGGTGTTTTACCGGCGCCGTATATTTCCTCTGCAAAGTCTTTATCGTCATTTGTATATGCCGCCGACTCCTTAAGACGCTCTATAGCAATCTTGCTGTTTATTGTTGATCCGTTGTATTTTACTCTGTCCTTCAACGGATATGAATCAGCGCTGCTTGTAGTGGCAACGGTTACATAAGCCTTTTCACCGCCGTCAAACTCGATAAATGCGTTAGAGATATATCCGTAAGGAATGACAGCAGCCTGCTTAAGAGTTCCGAATACAGCCGTACCGAAAGCGTCAAGATAGAATGTTCCCGTAACGCCTGTTTTAAGCTCTTTGCCGTCCTTATCTCTTATATACGCCTCACACTGATTTCCTATATTATAAGACTCGCCGTTTATTGTAAACTGATTTCTTGACGTATTGAGCGCGCTTATTGATCCGTTCACTGTTTTGTTTGAAACAAGAAGCGTGTACATTGATTTGTCAAGACTCTCCGCATAAAGAATGACATCGTTTGCGGCAATAGACGTAACCGGGATTTCATTTCCGTTTTTCTTAATTGTATAAGTATAGCCTATACCCTGAGGATCAAGGATAAGGAAATTACCTGTTACAAGCTTATCGGTGATACGGTAATCAGATGTTGTCGGAGCGGCATGAGCAACCATTGTCTGATAATTATAAATCTGTATCATATCAATAGTACCGTCGCTTGAATTATCAGTCAGTGAGACTGTACCGTATATTGAATAATCCGTTTCAGGATTAAGCCACTGCTCAAGCGCTTCCTGACGGGAGAAGCTTTCTTCAGCTTTTGTACTCGGATTTGTAAGTGTTACCGTATCATTTGCCGAAACAAGCGTTCCGTTATATCTTACAGTAAGATCGTCTTCCTTAAATTTCAAAGACTTTGTTTTTGTGTCTGTTTCATAATATTTCAGAGTATTGCCCGAAAAGCTTCTGATATCGTCATACTGAAGCTCATAAGCTGTATTCTTTGTTGTTTCGCTGTCAATTGTGACAAGCACCCTGTCATCCTTCAAGGTTGGCTGTCTGTAATAAACTGTAATAGTATGGCCGAGATATTTGCTTATATCCAGAATACTGTTTGTGAATGACTTATAATTGATGGAATATTCCTGACCGTTTGAATCCATAACGACCATCTCGTCCTCAAGAGGCTTGCCGCTGCAATCCTCTGTGACATAATCACCGACGCCTGTAAGAGTGCCCTTAAGCTTTCTTACCTTCAGATAATCTTTAAGCAATGTTTTATCGGTCTTATCCCATGTAAATCCGTTGTTTTCATACATTTCAATTTCAAGAGCATTGTAAAGCGCCTGCGCGATAACTCCTCTTGTAGCGTTGTCCTTGTAGGTTACACCGGAAATTTTGTTTGTAATATCAAGAGCGTCCGCCTGTTTGATATATCCCTCGGGCCATGAACCGAGCTGCTGGGCGTGCTGGTCATAACCCAATGCACAGACAATCATTTTCAACGCCTGCTCATATGAAACAGAGTCGTCCGGCTTGAAAATACCGTCTCCAAATCCGGAGATAATACCAAGGTTATATCCTGTCTGGATATAATTCTTTGCCCAATGGTCGGCGCTTACGTCACTAAACTCATTGGTATTATATGTAAGATCCTTATGACCAAGCATAAATACGATCAGCTTTGTAAACTCCGCGCGCGTAATAGGATTGTCCGGCTTAAAAAGCTGGGTTCCGTTCTCATCGTAGCCATCGATAACCGATAGCTTTGAAAGTGTTGTAATTGCGTTTTTGTATGCATTTGAGTCCTCAACATCGCTGAAAGACGCAAATACACTGTTTTGACACACTGTGCCTGCTAATAGCATGACTGTTGTAAGCAAAGCTATTATTTTTTTCATAAACATCACCTTTTCTTCCTTATATAGTATAGCAATTATATATACTATTCTACCACTAATTACTGTATAAGTCAACATAATTAAAATATTTCCGATATAGGAAATATGAACAAATTTATAATTATAAAATAAAGCAGTTGAAAAAATTGTTTTAAAGTGATACAATAGCAGATATTTAAGCCTGATTGTAGGAGGACATATTTAATATGGATAACAAAAAAAAGCGTTCACCTTTGAAAAGTCCGCTGCTGATATTTCTTGTTATATCTGTCGCGGCGACAGTACTGCTGAATGTGATTATGCTGTCAATGCAGACATCGCGCGGTCAAGAAATCTCATACAGTAATTTTTTGAAGATGCTTAACGAGGAAAAAATAGATGAGGTAATACTCTCAAGGGAGCAGCTCACTATATACGAAAAGTTTGACGGAGAAATAGAATTTAAATCCAATGATGCCGCCGCGCTTATGTCAATACTCGGTATTGACACGGACAGCGTTCTTGAAAACGCGAGAAAAAGCAGCCGCAATGTGTACTACACAGGTTATATCGCAGACAGCAGGCTTCTGGAGATGCTTGACGAAAAAGGCGTGCAGTATTCAACGCCGATACAGCGTAATAATCCAATACTGGATTTCTTCCTGACATGGATACTTCCGCTGGGGATCATATATCTTCTGTTCTTCCTGCTTACCCGCTCAATGTCAAAAAAGATGGGCGGAGGCGGAATTATGGGTATAGGCCAGTCCAGCGCGAAAATGTATAATGTGGAAAACGCCACCGGAATTACATTCGCCGATGTCGCAGGACAGGAAGAGGCAAAGGAGTCACTTAGAGAAATTGTGGATTATCTGCATAATCCGTCAAAATATCAGGCCATAGGCGCAAAACAGCCTAAGGGAGCGTTGCTTGTCGGCCCTCCGGGAACAGGTAAAACGCTGCTTGCGAAAGCGGTGGCGGGAGAAGCCAAGGTTCCGTTTTTCTCGCTCTCCGGCTCGGAATTTGTCGAGATGTTTGTAGGCGTAGGCGCGTCAAGAGTCCGTGACCTGTTCAAACAAGCAAACGCCAAAGCTCCCTGCATAATATTTATAGACGAGATTGACGCGATCGGTAAATCCAGAGATAATCAGATAAGCTCAAACGACGAGCGTGAGCAGACGCTGAACCAGCTTTTATCGGAAATGGACGGCTTTGATTCCTCCAAAGGCCTTGTAATTCTCGCAGCCACAAACCGTCCTGAAGTACTTGACAAAGCGCTTCTGAGACCCGGACGCTTTGACAGACGGATTATCGTAGAAAAACCTGATCTCAAAGGACGCGAAGATATTTTAAAGGTTCATATAAAAAATGTAAAAACCGATACAGATATTAACCTTCATGAAATGGCTCTTGCGACAAGCGGCGCGGCGGGAGCGGATCTTGCCAATATGGTAAATGAAGCGGCATTGCGCGCGGTTCGCTGCAACCGTAAAACCGTTACTCAGGAAGATCTTATGGAAGCCGTTGAAATAATTATAGCCGGCAAAGAAAAGAAAGACAGAATACTTTCAGAAAAAGAAAAACGCATAGTCGCTTTTCATGAGGTGGGCCACGCCATTGCAACAGCGGTGCAAAAGCATACTCAGCCTGTTCACAAGATAACAATTGTTCCGCGCACAATGGGCTCGCTCGGATACACAATGCAGGTACCCGAAGAGGAAGAACATTATCTGATGACAAAAGATGAAATTGTGGATCAGATAACCGTGTTCCTTGCCGGACGCGCTACAGAGGAGCTTGTTTTTAACGTAAAGACAACCGGCGCGGCGAACGATATTGAACACGCGACCGAACTTGCAAGAAGCATGATTACACAGTACGGCATGTCAGACAAATTCGGCATGGCGGGACTTGAAAGTATACAAAATAAATATCTTGACGGCAGAAGCGTTTCAAACTGCTCGGAAGAAACAAAAACCGATATAGACAAAGAAATTGTCGGGCTTCTTAAAAACTGCTATGAAAAAGCAACTGACATCTTGAAGAAAAACCGCGGCGCGCTTGACGAAATTTCCGAGTTTCTTATCAATAAAGAAACAATAACCGGAGATCAGTTTATGGAAATATTCTCTCGCGTCAAAGAAGAAAAAAATGATGATTAAAAATATATAAATTAAAAAGAAAGGTGATATTATGAACGCACAAATGAAAACAACTATAAGACCGGTAATCAATCTGAAAAATACAGCGGTGATTATTCGTAACCTCAGACGCGAAAAAGGCCTTACACAAAATGAGCTTGCAAAAAAAATAGGAGTGTCAAGAACATGTGTTTCAAACTGGGAAAGCGGGGCGAGAATACCCGACTGCGTGGCTGTTATAAAAATAGCCGCGATATTTCAAGTTCCCGTGGATTATGTTTACGGTATGACAGATCACAGATACAATATTAATATTCCCGAGTATTTTGAGATTGATTTTTCAAAACTTAACCCGGAAGGAATGAATATGCTTTATGAATATTACAAATATCTGATAAACAATGAAAAATACCGTGCCAATTAAAAAAAATTCTTGACTTTTATAAGAAATTAAAGTATAATTATATAGCTTGTGGAAAGACAGGCAATCCTTGCCCGGGGCGAAGACCGCGGGACAAAAGTCCATAAGGAGGTGCAGAAAATGGCTGAAAAAATGCTAAACAGCTATGAAACAATTTTTATCGTTGACGCAACGCTTGATGAGGAAAATGTTACTGCTCTTAAAGATAAGTTTACATCACTTATCGAAAAGAACGGTGAATTGGAATCAGTAGACGAGTGGGGTAAGAGAAGACTTGCTTACGAAATTAACGATAGAACAGAAGGTTTCTATTATCTTGTAAACTTCAAGGCTGACAGCGAGTTCCCAAAGGAGCTTGAAAGACAGTATAAGATTACAGAAGGTATATTGAGAACTATCGTTATAAGAAAAGATGAAGAATAATCTTTTCCTGCAAGAGAAAGCGGTGTAAGTATGAACAGAGTTATATTAATGGGACGTCTTACACGTGACGTCGAAATGCGTCAGACTCCGAACGGTGTTTCGCTTGCGAGATTTTCCCTCGCTGTAAACAGACGTTTCGCCGGAAAAGACAGTCAGCAGCAGGCAGATTTTATTAACTGCGTTGCATGGAGACAGACGGGTGAATTTATCGCAAGATATTTTCAGAAAGGAAGTATGCTTGCGGTAGTCGGAAGTATTCAATCGAGAAGCTGGGACGGTCAGGACGGTAAAAAGCAGTATGCGACAGAAGTTGTCGTTGAGGAAGCTTACTTTACCGGTTCAAGAACCGAAACAGGAACTCAGGGCGGAAGCTATCAGAATCAAGGTTTTGATCAGGGCGGTTATAACAACGCTCCTCAGCCTCAGCAGGGCGGCGCTCAGCCAAACTTCAGTGATGATTTTGATATGGACGGTTTTTCCGATTTAGACGGCAGTGAGGACGATTTACCGTTTTAATCCGCTATGATAAAAATTGAGAAGGAGGATAACAGTCATGGCTGAAAGAACTGAAAGACCGCAGAGAGCAAGAAGACCTAAGAAAAAGGTTTGTATGTTCTGTGTAGACAAGGTTGATCATATTGATTATAAGGATACAGCAAAACTGAGAAGATATGTTACTGAAAGAGGCAAGATCGTGCCCAGACGTATCAGCGGCAACTGTGCTAAACATCAGAGACAGCTTACAACAGCTATTAAGCGCGCAAGAATTATTGCGTTATTACCATTCGTAGCTGAATAATCAGATATTAAAAACGGAATGTACTGCATTCCGTTTTTCTTTATCTTATAAAAAATATAACCATACCTGACTAAACGTCTTTTTATTTAAATAACAATACATTAAAGCGAGAAATAATTAAAATGAGAGAGGTTACTATAAATTCCAATGACGCTATGCAGCGTCTTGATAAATTCCTTACAAAATATATGCGTAATATTCCGCAGAACATGCTGTACAAGGGACTGCGGAAAAATTGTGTGCGCGTAAACGGAAAGCATGTTAAAGACGGAAAATACATGCTTCATGACGGCGATATACTTTCCCTGTATTTCAAAGACGAGTTCTTTGAAAATAAAAAACAATTTATAAACGGCAGCACCGATATTGATATTATCTATGAAGATAACAATATACTTCTTATAAACAAGCCCCGCGGATTAGTCGTCCATTCTGATGATAAAGGCAGCGGCGACACGCTTTTGAAACGTATGCAGAGCTATCTGTATGAAACAGGCGAGTATAATCCGGAAGCCGAAAACAGTTTTTCGCCCGCCCTTGCAAACAGACTTGACCAAAATACTTCAGGAATAATAATCGGTGTCAAAAACGCTCCGGCGCTCAGAATAATCAACGAAAAAATACGAGCGCGGGAAATCAGAAAACTATATATGTGCGTGGTTGAGGGATACATAAAAAAAGACGGCACTCTCAGCGCTTTTCTTACGCGCGGAGAAAAAAAAGTGTCCGTCACGGACACAGAAACAGAAAATTCAAAAAAGATAATCACGGCCTATAATGTTATTTCCGCGCAAAAAGACAAATCCCTGCTCGAAATTGAGCTTGGCACCGGACGCACACACCAAATACGCGCGCAAATGGCTCATATCGGGCATCCGCTGTGGGGTGACACAAAATACGGCTCAGTTCACAAGCCTCCCATGATGCTTACAAGCTACAAACTGATCTTTAATTTCACGTCAGACGCCGGTATTTTAAATTATCTCAGAAACAGAGAATTTCATATCACCGCTGATTTTTCCAGAACTTTTTCACAGGAGAAATAATACAAATCAGACGTGGCAAGCGGTTTGCCGAGATGACTGACGCTTTCTTGCAAAAGCGATTTTCTCCACGGGCAGTTAAACATAATATTCATTGCGTCGGCGATTGAATAATTCTGATTTACCATAATCGCCGCTCCGTTGTTGACAAGAAAGCTGAGATTTCTGTCCTCTTGTCCGGGAATAGGATTCATGGCTATCATCGGCAAGCCTTTAGCAAGCGCTTCAGAGGTTGACAGTCCGCCGGGTTTGGTAATTATAAAGTCTGACGCGTCCATCATTATATCAACATTATCTACAAAACCATATGCGTAAACTTTTTTTCTCCACGCGTATTCGTCCACTGTATTTTTTAATTTTTTATTTGAGCCGCATACACAAATCATCTGAAAATTATGCGGATACAGGTCAATTTCCTCAAAGCATTTTTTTAGGTTTCCGTAACCCATTGATCCCATCATAATCAGTACCGTCGGAATATCGTCTATACCCAGTTTCTTCCTTGCCGTATGCTTGTCCGTCTTAACTGAAAACTGCTTTCTTATCGGGATACCGAACGGCAGAAGCTTTTCCTTTGGTATTCCTTTTTTGCGCATTTCATACGCAAGCAACTCGTCGGGAATTACATAATAGTCAAGAAATGTGCTCTCCCAGAACGGATGCACCGTAAAATCTGTTACGATCCCGATTGACGGACAGCTTACCGCTCCCCTGTCAGCAAGAATACTTATACATACTCCCGCATAGCTGTGGGTGCCTATGATCAGATCGGGATTGCAGCGAAGCACATATTTTTCAAGACGCCTTGACACAAAGCGTGAAAAAAGAGCCACCATAGAATGTGTATCATACGGCTCCTCTTTTTGAGTGAGACGCCCGTAAGCTCTGCCGTAAGTTTTTGGTATGTATTTTGTAGACATAAGATAACCATCTTGAATTGAGCTTCCCAAACGATGATTTATATAATCAAAAATATCAAGCATCTCGCATTGATGCCCGTTAGCTTCAAAATATTCCATTATTGCTTTAGCCGTGGAATGGTGTCCATAGCCAGCTTTTATTGACAATAATAATACTTTCATTGTTAATTCCTCTTAAATTTTATTTTAATACAAATCTATTATATCAAATCAAAAAACTTTTTTCAACGGTTAAAGTATTTTTAAAATTTGGTTGATTTAATATAAAAATATGGTATAATAAAAATACCACATTATTTTATTACTAATACTTTAGTTATAGCTCTATTCAAAGCGGGTTAAACTGCTTTGGATATTTTGCGTTATCTTTTTCCATAATAAGTTTGTGCTTTATGTAAAAATGCGGGCTATATGTATTAAAAACTTTTTGTGAAAAAAGATTTAGTATTAGTATAAAATGTGTGGTAACATTAAATCTAAGCCGCGTTTTTGTGCGTGGTATAGATTTATACCACGCATTTTTTGATGCAAAAGAAAGGAAGGTACTTTATGAAAAAATTTATTTCACTATTCACAACACTGAGTATTGTATTTTCAATACTTGGTATATTTACTCTAAATATGCCTAAAGCGGAAGCTGTTCCACCTTTTATTCTTGATTGGGTAGAGTATTTTACAAACACGGAAATAACCGAGCCTATAGAAATAAGAACGGAAGAAGAGTACGACGAGTTTATGAAAAACTACGGTGAATATGCTTCTTTTGAAAACGGTGATTATAAGTCACATTTGAATAATGATATTATTATACTTATGCCTATTACAATTGACAGCAGAAACAGTGAATTTAATGTCAACCGTACTTTTAACGGATGGGACGACATCAGGTATGAGGCAGAAAGAACGGTTTTTAGCGAAGATAACGATTTAGTTTCATGGTATATCGTAATCGTTGTAGGCGGAGACTCGCACAAGGAGGATTTCAGCGTAACAGTCAAAAAGGATTTAACACCATATTCCGAAAGAGCAGAATATAGTGCAGGTAATATCGGTCTGACAGGAACAGGCACAAAGAAAATTACATCGGTAAACGAGTTGGACGAGCTAAACGGCAATAAAAAATATGATAACAGCTTTTTTGAAACAAATTTTTTGCTTGCTGTTGGCTGGGACGAGCCGCAGCAAAGAATTGCGCATAAAATTTCCGCAATGAAATTGACAGATAATGATGTAAGCATTGAATTGGAGGAATTCATGCCCGACGGAGAATACCCCGACGTGATAACGCCATGTTATGCTCTGATAGAATTACCAAAATTACTTTTAAATAAAAACTATTCGGTTTTTCATAATGAAGTAATACAAATTTCAAACTTAGATGAATTTCTTGCGTTTAGGGATGAAGTAAATGCAGGCGAAAAATTTGAAAACAAAAATGTCTATCTTACGAGCGATATAGACCTCTCCTCTGTCTGCGGAGAAGATGTAAACGGCGAAATGGTTTCGTGGGAGCCTATAAAAAGCTTCTACGGCTCGTTTGACGCTCTCGGTCATACAATAAGCGGGCTTTATATCCATGCGGAAACGGATTCACGCGAGCATTACGGTTTGTTTGGTTCGGTGTATGGCGAGAACTCTGCAATAAAAAATCTTACCGTGCATGGCTCGGTTTACGTTTCGCGTCCCAACCTTACTAAGCCGAGTTATGCGGACTGCGGACTTGCGGCGGCGATTGCAGGATATATTCGCGGATATATTGAAGACTGCCGAAGCGATGTAAAAATAGAAACCCTCGGCAACGCGATTTGCGCGGGCGGAATTGTTGGCAGTGTCGGCGAAGGCGTGTCAGACTGTGTTTTTGACGGCAGCATAAAAAGCGCCGGTAGATATGCAGGCGGAATATGTGGCTCTACGGGCGGATATGCGTCCGTGAAAAATTGCGTAAATAACGGCTCCGTGTCGGGCGATAAGAATGTTGGCGGGATTGTCGGCGACTCAGGTAATGATTTAATAAACTGTTTAAATACAGGCGACGTGTCAGGCGGCGAATATGTGGGCGGCATAGCGGGACAAGGAAACTATTTTACAGAAAATTGCACAAATACCGGAAATATAACTGGAACGCGATATGTAGGCGGCATTTTGGGAGAGGCAAGCTATGCAACTCTTAAAAACTGTTCAAATGAAGAAGCTGTAACAGGCGACCGATGTGTCGGCGGAATTATCGGACATATCAGCAATACAGTAACAATGGAGAACTGTCGTAACGCAGGCTCAATCTCAGGTAGTGCTTATACGGGCGGAATTGTCGGCTTTACAAATGTAGAAACTAAAATAAGCCGATGCTATAACACCGCGACGGTAAAAGGCACGCAGTACACAGGCGGAGTCGCAGGCAGCGGAAACAGCGGATTAGTAACAGACTGCTATAACACGGGAGATGTAAGCGGAAACAATTATGTCGGCGGGGTTGCAGCAATCTTTGCTTCGGACAGTCTGAAAAATTGTTATAACATGGGCTTAGTGAGCGGCAGTGAGAAGGTCGGCGGCGTTGGTAATATAAGCGGCAAGGACAGCGGTGAAGCCGACAACTGTTATTACATAGACTCCTGCTGTGCTGAAGGAACCGTGTTTGAGGAAAACTGCGGAACTCAGAAAACGTCGGCGGAGTTCGCTTCTGGCGAAATTACATATTTACTGAACGGCAGCACAAGCGAGGGAGAATTAAATTGGTATCAAAATATAGGTGCTGATATTTTTCCTGTTCTTGATAATACGCATTCGGTAGTGCTTTATGATGGAGAAAAATATTATAATGACAAGATTATGCATAACCACGATATGTCGGTTGAGTGCGGCAATGAAAACGCGATTACTTTTGACAAGGCTCTGACTTCACAAGACGGTAAGCTTTATATTAACGGAGAAGCCGCGCAAACAGCCGATAATTATTATGTATTGCCAGCAGGTAATTATTATCTTGCTGATAATGTGTCATTAAACGGAGATATTTATATTCTGAATAATGTCAAATTATGTTTAAACGGTAAAACACTTAATATGGGTGAAAACTGTATTGAAATTCATATGTTTGGTAATATTCTTAGTATTTGCGACTGCGGCGCAACAGGAACAATTACCGGAGCGCACTGTAATTCATCAAGTGTATCGGCATTGTTAATGGTAATGGGCGAATGCAATTTATACGGCGGCACAGTACACAATAACACGTCCTCTGACCAAACTGACTCAACATCTGCAATATCGGTTTATGGCGGGGATGTAAAGATCTTTGGCGGTAAAGTGATTGCCGAGAATAATAATGCGATTTATACTACTCCCGCCAGTACAAGTTCACTTACGCTGTACGGCAAGCCTGTTATAAAAGGAGCGGACAATTATGCGGATATTTATTTAAACAACTATCACAATGAAGTTATCAAAATTGGCGCTCCGCTTACAGGAGGTCCGTATCGTATAAACGCGTATGAGTCGGGTGTGTTTACATCTGGCTGGGATAAATGCATGGGGAACGCCGATTCTTCAAATTATTTTATGTCTGCTAAAAAAGGATGTTTCCTTAATAAAAGCGGCGGCGAGCTTCAATTAAAAAAATATGCTATTGTTAGTCAGCCGTCCAAAGAAAATAATTATGTCATAACGACTAATCCCGAAGCGGAAAGCTATAGATGGTATTCTGCAACAGCGGAAACCGTAACCTCAGAAAATGCCGAAGCATTTGAAAATTCAATCTGCGAAGATGATGTATGGACAGTCCGTACAGATAACAATATAGCCAAATACTTTAAAATACGGCTTAACACAGGCGATATGCTAAAAGTCAAGGCAAACACAAACGGACTTCATAAAGTAATTATTAAGGATACTCAGTCCCATACAATCAAGCCTAATGGTAACAACGAATATGAGTTCACAGCCGTCAGTGACGGAGAATTTACATTTTATATTGAAGGCGTTCAATGGAATTATATACCAAATGTTACTGCTGTGGCAGTAAGAAATATTTCAGACAGCACGGTGGAAGGGCAGACGACAAATCAATTTACAGGTGCACAGGGTTCATATATTTGTAGGGCTGAATATGCAGACGGTACGGTTTTAACAAGCGATGTTATTTCTGTGAAATCAATGCATATTCATACTTGGGGAGAATGGAATATTACTACAGAACCGACATTTAACACAACGGGCAAAGCAGAGCGTATTTGCGGAAATGATAATACACACAAGGATAATGTTGACTTACCGGTTTTGACAGATACAACGGTATGGACGGAGGGCTTAAGAATCGAGCCTACCGAAACAGAAAACGGCTCGGTAACCTATACATCACAGTACGGAAATGTGCAAATTATTATTCCTACATTTAGGGATGAAACATTTCCATATGAAATTACAGGACTTGTACTTCGAGACAGTAATACACTGCCTGAAAATTCGGATTTTGCTGTAAAATACAGTATAACACAGGTTGCGGAACGAAATACTAATGAATATGATAAATTCTTTGTTGCGGCTTACGATACTGACGGCAAGTTAATACATATAAGCTCAAAGAATGTACGAATGTCAGTCGGACAAATACTTCACCTTGGGTATTTAATAAAGCTAAACGATAAAAAGGTCGGAAGTATAAAAGCATTCGCTTGGGATGGCTTTAATTCAATGAAACCACTTGCAAAAACTAAAACATTAACTTTTTAGGTATATTCATAACATTTAAAGGTCGCTTTACTCACATAGAGTAAGCGATCTTTTTATTGTGAATATTTTGTTAAAACATAACCATTTGTTTTTTGAGAGTGTATATGAAATGGCATCTCAAAGAACAACGATGTTTATATCACATAAACATGATGATTTAAAAGGTATAATAGGTTTTCTTGAAACAAATTATAATATAAAAACTTATATTGATAGTCGAAATTCAAGAATGCCATTACACAAATATCAAGGATATAAATATTGTTTTTTTAAAGTTCTTTTCTCTCGTATTATTGCTCCTTTATATCTAATTATGATTTTTAGTATTATAATAGGGTATATATTTCTAAAATAATAAATATCAACATCATATATAAAAACTGCAATACCCATTTATGGATATTGCAGTTTTGTCATATAGTCGATTCTTTAAAATGGGTAAAAAGTGGGTAAATTTAAAGCTACACATGCGTAAACCCTTGATTTTACGCCGTTTATTTATCGAGCGGCTTCATTGTAGGGATTTCATATTTAATTTTCATATAGGTATTCATAAAACCTCAAAACCTTTTAATTCCTACGTTGCTCAACGTCTTAATTTCACATCAGTCTACGCATTTCTTTACATTATATGTATCAAAAGGTGCAGTAAATGGTGCAGAATGGTGCAGTAGCTTAAATTGCAGAGCTGAAACCAAAACAGTTATTAAGGTTTACAAATTCCTGCTTTTTCAAGTCTTTGGTTACATCGGTGTAAATATCCATTGTTGTCGAAAAGTTGCTATGACCAAGTACATCTTGAATAACTTTTACATTAACACCTTTCTCACATAGCCTTGTTGTGAATGTGTGTCTAAGCGAATGGCAACTAAATGGGGGTAGTAAAGTTTGTTCTTCTGATGAACGAAGTAAAGCAGCGTCGTTGCAATCTCGGATTATTCTGCGTATCGCTTTGTTTAGCGTTCCTTGATGTTGTACGTCACCAAAACGGTTTATAAAGATGAAATCTGTATAACCGTCAATTTTAGCCTTACATGATAACCCTGCTTCCTCTTGATATTTGCGTTCTAATTCAAAGGCTTCTTTCACAAAATCAAGCATAGGAATAGTTCTTTCCCCGGCTTTTGTTTTAGGAGTGTTCACACTGAAAGAACAACCTTTTCCATTGCCGTGATTATAATACACAAGCGTGTGATTAACGCTTATCAAGTTATCCTCAAAGTCAACATCACACCAACGTAAGCCGACAACTTCGCCAACTCTCATTCCTGTGCCAAGCATTACCGCGAAAACCGGATACCAATGATTGTATTTTGAATTCGTTTTCAAAAAGTTTACAAACATCTGTTGCTCGGAAATTGTTAGAGCCTTTCTTTTCTCAACTTGAAAGTTATGTGATTGCTTTAATTCCTTTAACATATTATCGGTAGGATTAACACGAATGTAATTATCCGATACAGCCAAGTCAAAGACTTGGTGCAGTATGTTATGAACGGTATCAATGGTTGAGATTTTCAGAATTCTCTCATCAGCCATAGTGTTGTAAAATCTTTTGACATCTGATTTTTTTACCTTAGTAAGCTTTAGCCTGCCAAAATTCGGTCTTACAAACTGATTATACATATATTTGTAATTTTGTAGGGTATTATCTTTTATGCCGCGTTTCAATTCGCACCACATATCGAAAATTTCATTAACCGTGACGTTAGGCTTGTCTGTTCGGATTCCCTCAAATTCATCTACCGCAAGTTGCTTTTCCTTTTCACGCAAATCGTCAAGGGTACCGGCATAAATATAATGTCGTTTGCCATCTTTGCCCGACCAACGAAAGCGATAGATTCCATCATCCCGCTGAAATTCACCTTTGCGAAGAACAATCCTATTTTTGTCAACTCTTTTGCCGTTGCTTTTCTTTGTTGTATTTGACATATGCTCAGCCTCCTTTCAATTATTCATTGAAAAGACACTAACTTCAATATTATAATTATTATACCATCACTTCCAATCCATTTCAAGTCTTTTCAATGTTTTTATTGCTTTGATTTATATCGAGTAAGCGTGTTCGATATATTCGTCAAGTTTTCTCCTTTTTATTAGACGTTTACTGCCTACCCATAGTACAAAGGCGCAGTCATCACCATTTGTTATGTCCCTTAATTTGTTTATGCCAATGCCGGAATAAGCGGCGGCTTCTTCTAATGTGAGATTGCTTTTTTCCCATACGGGTACTTCGTATTTCATAAGACCTCTCCTTTCACGAGTTTTATATTCATCCCTTTAGATATAGCGCTATCGCATTTTTTATAATCTTGATTTTCCCTCCATAATCTGTTATAATGATTTTGTCGACAATAAAAGAATACTACAACCTTGCCGAACAAACAAGGGAACAAAAACATGAACTTTTGGGGGACAACCCGAACTTTTTGGAATAATAGTCCATACACAGAAAGAACGAGGTTTAACAAATGCGATTCTGCGACTTTTTGAACATTTTACATGACAACACATCTTATACACTCAGTCAATCTCAATTTATATTGGAACTCTTTTCAGCATTATGTGGTGAAACGGACCCATCTGCTAAAAATACGAAGAGTTCTTTTAGCAATGCTTTGCCGGAGGGATTAAAAGGCAATGATTCTGGGTATAGAAACAGACTATACAACGGCAATCATCCAAAGTACAAAGGTCTTTCTCACCTCATCAAGAAGCATATACGCAAAAACAATAATAAGGACACATTTATTGCATATTTGGATGACGTATATAAAAACAATATGGCTAATTTGTGTACTGCTTTTGGCGTTTCTAAGGCTATTGATAAAACTAAAATATTTGAAATGATTTATAAGCAGTTTATGGACTATGCAACTAATGATAATGATGATGCCACCTTCAAACTGAAAAATGTATCTCCCAAGGACGATAGACCTTTTGAAGAAGTATTCAATGACGCTGTTCGTGAATTTGACATAGAGGGCTTTCTCGAAAGCAACCCAACCGAATCGTTATTACCACACTTTTTTGATGATATGATAGCGTTTAACGGAATAATCCAACGAAGCTATAAAGATAAAAATACTCTTCACAAGGATGAAAATACATCCTACAAAATGAATGAATTTTCTGAAATACTACTTAAATACGTGAAATATTTAAATAAGCGAATGAAGCCTATTTCCACCAAAAAGGTTAAAAGCCTGAATTATACGCGAGTAAATGCTTCTTATGTAAAATACGAACCTCCAAAAGATAATAAAAACTTTGGAAGGTACTCTCTAAAGTATCGTAACAACCTAAAATCATTATATGACGAAATACAGACCCTGTAACAAAAGTAGTTTTTTTTGTGGTATATAATTTCGCTACACAAAGAATAAGAGGAGAGGGTAGTGCTCACCCTCTCACTCTCCTGTAAAAACTTGTCTTGCTCATACCCAACCGCTTCATAGCTTCAACAGCGGTAATTTTTCCGTTGCGCCACAGCCCGACAATCTTATCAAAATCGGGGTATTCCTTTCGTGTACGTCCCTTATACTTTCCCTCGGACTTAGCAATCGCAATGCCTTCTTTTTGCCGCTGTAAAATATATTCGCGTTCCAGTTCTGCAACCGCCCCGAATATTGTCAGCATAAATTTACCCGTCGGCGTGGTGGTGTCAATACTTTCTTTCTTAGATACAAATTCAACTTCTTTTTTGGTAAGAATTTCTACCAGTTCCAAGAGGTCTTTTGTATTGCGGGCAAAACGGCTGATAGATTCCACTATGACGGTATCGCCTTTACGGACGTATTCGAGCATGGTATATAATTGCGCTCTGTTGTCTTTGCTTTTGCCGCTTGCCTTATCTATATAGACTTCATCAACTCCAAGCTCCTTCATCAGCACTTCTTGACGCACTGTATTCTGGTCGGTAGTGCTGACACGAATATAACCTATTTTCATAATCTGCTCTCCTTTCCCGTACCAATGGGGTATACCCTAACGGAACATCTGAAAACCGTGCCAATAAAGTTGATTTTCGATTTATGGGACGTTCCATTTGTAAGACACACCCTATTGCTACTCCTCAATTCCATAAAAGAACTCCTCGATTTCATCAGGCGTATAACCCTCTGCTAACAGACAGTCTACATCATCCGGTGAATAACCAAAGGCTCCTGCCATTTCACAGACTATCTGTAAATGTTCATTATCCAGATAATCGCAATCCGGATAATCGCAGAAACGCTCATAAAAGGAACACCGATACGGTCTAAAATAATTATAATGTAATGCACTGGTATCAAATTTTGATGTAGTTATATTCCCGTCAGTATCAATGCGGATAATATCACCGCAACGGCTGGGTACTTCCTTATGCACTCTTTTATTCAGACGCAATCTCTTTAATGCTTTATCCAGAATTTCTTTCGTTGAAGCGTATATGTAAAATCCCTCGCGGACAAAGTGATAGATACAAAGCGGATTATCGCCCTTGACAAAATACAGATTGTCGCTATTATCCAGAACGGTGAAAGTAAAAGAGCCGTCTACCGTTTCCGCCATTTTAGCAAGGCTTTGAAAGGTCAAGGCATTTTCCTGTTCCAAAAGCTGTACTGCAATATAGCTGTCAGTCTGGATTTTGGTATCCGGTAATTTTTTGTCTTTCCTTATGCGTACATCATTATAGATAATGCCGTTATGGGCGAATGCAAACAAAGTGTTACCTGCTTGTCCCGCAAACGGATGATTATTGTAATTCCGCTTTCTGTTTCCTTGTGTAGCCATACGGGTATGTCCCATAATTACTTTAGTAAAATCCGGTGTTTGGTATCGTATTTTATGAGCCGGAAGCGGACGCTTAAATATATTGAGTTTACCGTTTGCATTATAGGCAATGCCGGTAGCGTCTGTTCCTCTTGCTTCACATTCCGTTGAAAGTATGGAAAGTATCGTATTTCTCTGCTTTTTATTAAAATAATTATTGTAATCATAAATGCCAAATAAACAACACATTATTCATCCTCCTCACTATTGATTGCCTCGTTGATATACAGCCGCCGCTCTTTGAGATAAGTAATCAATTCCGAATGTTTTTCAGTATTAAGCCTTTCAACGAAATCACACCACGATAAAATCCCGACTTCTTCATCCGACATGAAAAAAGCCACATCACAAATCTCATTTACGAGTTGCAATGTGGCAATCAAAGTATTGTATTTTAACGTTCCTCGGAACAATCGAAATTCTATGGTATTCCAATTTGTGATATTTACAGCGGCATACCGACCGCGCTCTCCCTTTTTGGCGTGGTCTAAAATTTCTGATGGATTTTCCTTGTAGCCATATCGGTTCGCCCACTGCCGTATCTGATTTTCAGTTCTTCGTGAGAACCTCAGAAGTTCCGACCAAAACCGCTCTACAATAAACAATATGCGTCCTACACATTCGTCTTGTTCTTTGGCATTTGCACCAAAGCTGTCGCGGTTAACATGAATATGAAGTCCGCAGGTAGATGTTTTATGGGACTGATACCCCAACCTGACAGCCGTATGTAAAATATTTTTCCACGGCATTTCCGACGCATGATATTGAATCGTCATAGGGTGTGTAACAATTTCCAAACCGTCGTCTAAACTGCTGTCTGTTTTGATATAAATGTTATCATTGGATTGATTCGCAAGTTCAGTTATTGTTTTAGCGTTTCCGTTTTCCTTGCCGCCTCTGTCAATTTCAAGTTCTACGCCAAAATATCGCGTACCTTCGCCGTAGAATATTGGCGAAGGTTTGTAACTGTAATCGTGCAGATACCGTTCCTTGCTATTATAGTCATAGCAGGAATCACAATAGGGATAATCCCTCTCCTCGTCGTCCTCTTCATAATTAGCCTCGTCCCGATTGATAACACAATTACAACGCTCACAACGGGTATAGTATTCCTCGTAGCAATGTTCACATAGCGGAATGTCGCAATCTCCGTATTGGTCGTCATTCCAAAACCTTTCATTACAACAGTCGCATATGAAGGTTTGGTCGTCCAAACAGTCCGGGCATAGGCATTCGCCGTCAAACTCGGTCAGTTCTCCTTGCTCAAACTCGTTTCCGCATTGAGAACAGGTTTCCAATAACATAGTTTCTAATATTTCCAGCATTTTTATTTTTTCCTCCTAAACGTAATTTTTTGGCATTAAAAAGATTTATCCGGAGCGGGATACGCTCCGGATAGGCTACCTATTTTTTTCGATTTCCATGAGTATCACCGCTGCCAGCCCAACCACGGCAACTAACGCTTTTGCAACATCTCCGGTTGCTCGCGCTACTGCTCCGACCGCTCTTGCTTTGTTTTCCATAATGAAATCACCCCCTTTCGCAATTTTGGGCATAAAAATACACCCTCCCGATATGGGAAGGTGTTAAGTTAAAATGTAGTTATCACATAATCAATAATGAACGATTACTTCATAAGGCGCTTCCGCAGGGTCATTAAATTTGAATGAGAGCGAGTATCCGTCACATACAAACGTGTACCAATAAATCCCTTGTTCCGGTCCGCCAAGTTCCGGCTCGCCTAAAATCGTAACTAACTCATTATAGCTTTTGTCAAGAGACACTCCGTTTTTTCGGAATGTTTTCGGGTTGGTGGTTGAAAATTGTACAATATCCCCGTCCAAAGCCCTTGAACCCAAAACCGTTAAATCGCCGTATTTTACGCCATATTCACTGTCGGTATTTACCTTCTCACATTGTTCGTATTTGCCGTATAAAGGACCGCCCTCTTCATATAAATAAACCTGGCGCGTGCCTAAACGCTGCGCTAATTCGTCAACATCATAAAGCGGTATATCAACCGTCTGCGACGGTATGTTTATGACCTTATTATCGTTTCCATATTGAAATGCCATACATAACAGCGTCGCGGCTTCGGCTCTTGATATTGTCGCCTGTCCTCTGAATGTGTTATCCTCATAACCGCTTACAATACCGTGTTCAACCGCCGCGGCTACATATTTTCTCGCCTCCGAGGATATCGAATAGCTGTCTTCAAACATATTCAATACGCTTTCATCCGCTGATGATACATCGTAGCCTTTCAGTTTAACCAACGCTACCGCAATATCCTCTCTTACCGCCGCTTGGTACGGTTCAAAAGAAACGGCATCAAGATAGTAAGGAGCTTTGTTATACTCATAAAAATTCATATAATTTGCGGCGGTAAAAACATACGGCGCATACCAAGCTCCAAAATATACGTCCTCCATAAAACGACCGTCGGACAAAGCAACGCAGCCGTAGGGATCTCCGATACCCTGCGGTTTGTTTATTAGATATTGTTCGTAATTGCTGCCGTCTACTGTTACGGGCGTCTTGATTTCCAAGTCAGCGGCGCATACCATCATTTTCGCAAACTCCGCCCGCGTTACTTGGTTTTCGGGTAAAAATCTGCCGTCGGAGTAGCCCGAGGCAACGCCCCTCTGCGCCATTTCGCCGATATACTCAAATGCCCAGTGAGTTGTCGCTACATCTGAAAACGTCTGTGTAATTTCGGGCGTGGACAGCGATTGATATTCCTCGCCATAGTTTACCGCGAATGCCGTGAATGTGCCGGTCAGCATCATTGCCGCCGCTGTAATGAGTGATAAAATTTGTTTTTTCATAGTAAAATCCTCCTATTTAATAATGAACAATTACTTCATAAGGCGCTTTTGCGGGGTCATTAAATTTGAATGAGAGCGAGTATCCGTCACATACAAACGTGTACCAATAAATCCCTTGTTCCGGTCCGCCAAGTTCCGGCTCGCCTAAAATCGTAACTAACTCATTATAGCTTTTGTCAAGAGACACTCCGTTTTTTCGGAATGTTTTCGGGTTGGTGGTTGAAAATTGTACAATATCCCCGTCCAAAGCCCTTGAACCCAAAACCGTTAAATCGCCGTATTTTACGCCATATTCACTGTCGGTATTTACCTTCTCACATTGTTCGTATTTGCCGTATAAAGGACCGCCCTCTTCATATAAATAAACCTGGCGCGTGCCTAAACGCTGCGATAATACATCCACATCATAAACCGCCGCCTTCGCTTTAGCCGCTGCTTCGGCTTCCGCCTTCTTTGTCGCTATCCCGCTCTGCAATGACTGATATTTTTGACTTTGTTCCTCCGTCAGAGATGATGTGTCAATAGCTGATAACGCGTCTGACGCGGCGTTATAATCGCCGCCGTTTAACGTGGCTTCAACATTGTTTAACGTTTCGGTTATCTTCCATTGAGCTATAGCGGCATCAACGGCAGATTTCTTTTCGTCATACTTCGCTTGTTCGGCGGGCGGCAGCGTATAAGCCGACGTTAAGTTTCCAAGCTCCGCGCTTGCTTCGTAGTACATTTTTTGGTCGTAATAGCTCTGCGCCTTTTCAAGACCTTCATTGATTGCGGATATTGAAGTAACCGCATATTCGACAGATGAACTCAAATTATCATATTTGCTCTTTTGTTCCTCACTCATTTTGTCATAGGACTTATCAAGCTCCTCGACCGCTGTTTTGGCTTCGTCATACGCGCCGCTCTGATACGTCGTTTCAATGTTCGTTAGCACCGTGTCGATTTCCTCGGGAGTCATTCCGCAAGCCGCAAGAGTAACCGTTAATGACAGCGCGAGGGTAAGCAACAACTTCTTTTTCATTGCTTTTTCACTCCTTTACATTTTTATTTCTTATTATTTAATTTAAGATAATACCCCTTTTATGATTTCCTTAGATTTACATTTGGGACACAAAACAGACAGTGTAAACTCTGAATTTTCGGGAAGCTCAGTCCCGCATTTGTGACAAAACATAATTTTTACCTCCTCGTCTTGTTATTATGATTTTCCTCTTCTTCGTTTTCTTTCCGTCTTTTACTCAACATTCCTTCAATAACTTTGGCAGAATATCCTCCGGCTCTTGCAATTTTTGCCCGTTCGCGGCGGTCAGTCACAGGCTTCGCAAGGTCTGCAATAAATTCCGGACGATATAGCCTCATTGGGCAGTCAATTTTATCGCCGTGAAAATGCCGAAATATTTTTAGCATTGCCTCTTTTCCGAGAAGTTCAAACAGTTCCAGATAAATATCGCTCAAAGCCTCTGACTCTTTTCCTTCTACACCAAATGCCTCATAAATCATCTCGTCATTTATATTGTCGAAATCAATGTTAATCATAGTTAATCCCTCCTTTCCACAGGAATTTTAACATCCCCAAAAAATTATAACAATCGCAGATGTCATAAATCAAATCCCAAACATATCCTTTTTTATATCCTTAAAAAGTACCGTTTTATGGATATAAAAATACCCACCACTGAACCTCAGCGGCGGGCATTTGCTTTATGTACGTATTTATAATATATTATTTTTGTTCGTCCGGATACGGGTAAGTTTTTCGTAATCACTCATAATTCCGAGAGTGTCAAAGATTTTTTTAAGCGTGCCGTCGTCATACCATTTGCGGAATTTTTCATTTGCCGTTTTATAAGAGCCATACTCCTCCGGAAGCTCCGACCATTTTGTTCCAACACGCGCCCGCCACAAGATAGCGTCTATCATCAATCTATGGTTTTTCGGCGGCTTCCCTTTTTGTCCGGTATGCTGCGGCGGCATAAGTGATTCTACACGATTCCATTCTTCATCCGTCAGTCTGTAAGATTTGTTGGTGTTATTATTGGCGTTAGTAACAATAAGCTTTTTTTGGCAGAGAGTTTTGTAAAAAAATGGGATTTTGTCCATCCAGAATATGCCGTCCGGCGTTAGTAATACGATAATCTCAAGAGTCGCAAGCTGTTCTGGATAGATAAGCGGTTCTCTATTTTTGCTTAAATTCGCATGAGCCGACAGTGGGAGGGAACAGCCAACGCTGGGATTCCACGCATATCGCCCTCCGATTAAGCGGGCAAAGTATTCTTGGCTTGTCGCGTCAGTGACCGCAAATATTGCTATATATGGACAGTTGTCTACGATAACTCTCCTTGTTGGCTCACCGTAAATCAAATCAAGCTGTGCCAAGCTTTGAACAACCGCGCAGATTGTTATTTTTTTACTTCGCAATGTTGCAAACGCATTTGTGATTCCTTCAATTTTCCCTAACCGTGCAAATTCGTCAAGCATAAACAGAATTGGTGTTGCCGTTAAATCGGGGCGTTTTTCAAAGTGGTGAATAAACTGGCTTACCATAAGAGTTAATAGGCTTCTCCATTGCTCCAGACGATGTTCGGGAACGGAAATGTAAATATCCCGCCCGTTTTCTAAATCATCCGGGCTTATCCGTTTTTTCTGCGAAAGGCAATTCACAATGTCTTTATCCGTCACAAACCGCATAATGTGGCGACTTAATTCAGCATAAATGCTTGACAGCGGTTTTTCGTCCAATCCGACAAATGCTGATATATACGTCCTCGCCGCCTCTGATTTGGTGTTATCGTAAATGTCTTCAATTAACTGCACAAATGGCGGTACGCGAACAGGTTCAATAGTATTTTTGGGGGCGGCGGGTGTTAAAATTTCTCGGATTGTTTCGATAAATGTTTTCCCTTCATTGTAAAAATGCAAGATACATCCCGTCAGCATATTTCGCGCGCTCTGTCCCCAAAAAGGCTCTTTAACATCTGGGGACATAGGGATTAGCGCCATTGCGATTGCTTCGGCTTCCGGAGCTTTATTGTCTGTTTTGTCCAATACTTCAAACGGGTCAAAACCATATGTAGACTTGTTTAGCGGGTCAAAAATTTTTGCGTTTGTTCTCTTGTCCTTGGTGTGCTTGTACAGTTCACCCTTTATATCAATACAGAAAACATTTCCCGACCATCTTCTGAGAGTTGGGATTACGAAGCAAGAGGATTTTCCGCTGTTGGTTGAACCGACAGCCAAAATGTGTCCGTCTTTTGTCTGCGGCATTGCGGAAACTTTTTTATTCGGGTTGTCCGATTTTGCAAGAGGTCTTAGACGAGGTGAAAATATATTTGCAATATTATCAAAAGTCTGCGGTTCGTGATTTTTCAAATCTATATTTATACGCATTTTTTATCTTTCCTTTCCTATTTATAACGAGGGAACAAAATCCCTTGTGTTTGTTCTGGTATATTTCCTCGTATATTGTCTGTATCCCCGTGTAATCTGAGGCAACTTCGGCATTTCGTATTCCGGAGTGCATAATAACAACGCCACTTCTCCACAGATAGATAGTGCCTTATCAGGGCTTTCCTGTGACAACTGCTGTCTAAATTGTTTTATCATTTTCTTAAATTTTTCCATTAACAGTTGGAATGTCTTATTTATCATATCAAAAATCAGCTTCATATTTTGAAAATAAATGTTTTTATTCGCTTTTCCCGTTTTTGTCTGTATGCCTCGCTGCTCCATTGCTGTGGAACTGGAACCGAGGTGTTTGGTGGGGAGAAGGTCACTTCCTTGTCGTTGATAACTTTTGTGTGTGACACGCTTGCTTAAACCTAATCGTTCAAATTCTACGTTGCAGACTTCAGCCCATTGTTCACGCCATTGTTCGACATTTTTGTGGTTGTCCCAATCGTTAGTTTTTTGTGTCGTACACTTGTATTGACGTTTTACGGGGTCGTATATTTTCTTGCCATTCTTGTCAAGTTGATATATCTTTTCCTGCTTTGCCATCCATTTTCCATTCTTGTCAATAGAGCGCATTGTAAGGATGATATGTGCATGGGGATTGCCGTCACTTTTGTCGTGTATGTTGATGTCGGCGCACATACCATAATTCACAAAATAATCTTGAACGTACTGACAGACTACCCGCTCTTGCGCGTCGGTTGAAAATTCGGACGGCAAAGCAATAACAAGCGTCCGCGCCAACTGTGCATTTTTACACTTTTCAATCTTTTCAACTTCATTCCACAAAACAGAGCGGTCAAAAAATCTACGGGGCGCATTTTCCGGCAGCATAATTTTTGAAAATACAATATCATTCTGCCTCGACCAATTATATATATGCCCGTCACGTTCGTTGCGTAATCGTGTTCTGGCACAATAGGCAGCATATCCCACAACGGAATTGTGAGTACCTTTCCCGCGCCCAAGTATTTCTACCTTGAAATGTGGGACAGGTTTAACATTTATCCCGCTCCCATTTATTTCGTTAATTTTGTTTACAGTTTCTATAAAATCCACTTTATCATCACTCCCATAAAAAAATAGTTTAGCAAAAAATAAAACGAACTGCGGCTGATAGCCACAGTCCGTTTGCGATAATTGAATTGTGTCTTTTCAAGCATTACCCTTGAATAAAACCTCGTATAAAATGGTGCAGTAATGGTGCAGTATGGTGCAATGAATTATTCACAAACCGCATACCTACGCCGTTTATTTATCCAACGGCTTCATCGTCGGGAATAAAAGAACATCACGGATTGCGGGCGAATCGGTGAGCAGCATACACATACGGTCGATACCGAAACCGATACCGCCTGTAGGGGGCATACCGATTTCAAGCGCGCGCATAAAGTCCTCGTCAGTCGTATTAGCTTCCTCGTCACCCTGTGCCAAAAGTTCTTCCTGCGCTTTAAATCGCTCACGCTGATCGATCGGATCATTAAGCTCCGAATACGCGTTCGCCATTTCCCAACCGTTCATAAAGAATTCAAAACGCTCCACATAATCAGGATTGTCAGGCTTTTTCTTTGTAAGCGGCGAAATCTCTACAGGATGATCCATTACAAATGTAGGCTGAATTAAATGCTCTTCTACAAATTCCTCAAAGAACAAATTAAGTATATCTCCTTTTTTATGTCTTGCTTCATATTCCACATGATGAGCGTCAGCGGCGGCACGAGCCTCATCCAGCGTATTGATTTCACTGAAATCTACACCCGCATATTTCTTTACAGAGTCCACCATGGTGATACGCTCAAACGGCTTGCCCAGATCCATTTCTATACCATTATACACAATTTTTGTTGTACCAAGAACCTCATTCGCCACGTGGCGGTACAAATTCTCGGTTAAATCCATCATACCGTGATAGTCGGTATATGCCTGATACAGCTCCATAAGCGTAAATTCAGGGTTATGACGCGTATCCAAACCTTCATTACGGAATACGCGTCCTATCTCATAAACACGGTCAAAACCGCCCACAATTAGGCGCTTTAAATACAGCTCAAGAGAAATTCTGAGCTTAAAATCTTCGTCCAGCGCATTAAAATGCGTTTCAAACGGACGAGCGGCAGCACCTCCTGCATTTGAAACAAGCATAGGAGTCTCAACTTCAAGAAAATTCCGATTATTCAGAAAAGCGCGTATAGACGCTATAATTTTTGATCTGTTTATAAACGTTTTTTTAACGTCCTCGTTCATTATCAAATCAATATATCTCTGACGATATCTTAAATCCGTATCGGTCATACCATGAAACTTTTCAGGAAGCGGCTGAAGTGATTTTGACAGCAAAGTAAGCTTTGACGCTCTTATCGAAATTTCTCCCGTCTGCGTTGTGAAAACCTCTCCGTCAGCACCAATTATGTCGCCTATATCCAGCTTTTTAAAACGGTTATACTCCTCCTCGCCGAGTATGTCTTTTTTAACGAACACTTGAATTTGTCCGTCTATATCTGCGACATGGATAAAACCGACCTTTCCCATACCGCGCTTGGACATAATACGTCCGGCAATAGAAACATTTTTTCCGTCAAGCGGTGAAATTTTCGCCTTTATAATCTGAACCTCGTCACTGCCGCGCTTTGTAAGCTCTCTTTCCTCTTCAGTATAGTTCTCCTTTATTTGCGAGGATGTGTGTGAACGGTCAAATTTTGTAATCTTAAACGGATCTCTTCCCTCATTCTGCAAATCTTTTAATTTATCGCGACGCACCTGCAAAAGCTGTGAAAGCTGTTCTTGTGTTTGATTTTCATTTTCCATATATTAAAAGTCCTCCTTAGTTATTTCTGTATATATGTTTTAATTATATACTATTTTTCAATAATTTACAATGTTTTTTAAGAAAAATTTAGCATATTCTGCCGTATATATACATGAATTTTTAATTTCCATTGACATTAACGTTATAATTTTATAAAATATTCTATAATTAATGATAACTTTTGAGGTGACAAAATGTGAAAAAGCTTTTAATTATATTACTCGTCTGTATGGTAACGGCAACCGCCGCTTCCGGAGCATACAAGGTAGAAACGGACGATAATGCATACGAGTCTGACGATGCGTATTTCGTGCCTGTATCCACATGGGAAGATGTCGGCGCGCGGACGATAAATCTGCAAAAAGGCAAGGTTATATTTTACACCGGCAGAAACAATACTCCGTTCAATATAAAAGCGACAGTTATGCCTGTTAACGCAACGGATAAAAACCTTACATATAAAACAGATGACGTATCTGTAGCTTCTGTAAATGAGGAAGGAATTGTAGTTCCGACAGGTAAAATCGGAGAAACATTCATTGAAATAACAAGCGGCAAAGCGCATGCACGGTTAAAGGTAAGTGTTGTAAAAGCTGTGGAAAGTATTGAATTATCACAAAATGAAATGACCTTATATGTGGATAAACCTGTAACCGCACAGCTTAACGCTGTCATTTCCCCCGACGACGCCACCATAAAAGACGTAGAATGGCACAGCGATGACGAAACCATAGCATCGGTGGACAAAGACGGGCTTGTATATCCCTGCGGTGTGGGCACGACCGATATTTACGCAAAAACCGTTGACGGCGGCTATACGGCGAAATGTACGGTAACTGTTACCACATGGGAAAAACGCGCGGAGGATATTCCTGTTGAATACACGGAATATGGTATAACGCTTGAGGAAATGGTGGAACAGCAGATGACAGTCTCTCCCACATTGTTTACAAACGAAGTTATTCCCGCAGACAGCGACAGCGTAGAGCAATATGTAAACCCCGAAAATCTTGTTACAGGCTATGAAAAATATCAGTTTATAGATCTTAGCTCGTCAAATGACATTGACTCTTCCGTGCTTGACTCATACCTGAATGGTAAAGGCATATTGACTGGCTATGGAAACTGCTTCAAAAATGCCGCCGAAGCAAATGATATAAGCGAAATATATCTTGTTATACACGCCTGCCTTGAATCGGGCAACGGCATGTCCCAGCTTGCCTGCGGCGTTGAATATAACGGCGTGACAGTTTACAACATGTTTGGTATCGGCGCTGTTGACGAGGCCCCTGTAGCGGAGGGAGCGCGGTATGCTTACGAGCAGGGCTGGACGAGTGTTGAACTTGCGATTGAAGGCGGCGCTGAATGGATAAGTGAAAATTATATTAATAATTCAAAATATCAACAAAACACGCTGTATAAAATGCGCTGGAACCCGGATAAGCCCGCTGTACACCAATATGCGAGCGATGTTGCGTGGGCGTCCAAACAGGCGAAAAACATGAGCGCAATGTTTGAGGCCTTCCCCACCGCGCGGTATCGTTTTGAAGTGCCTGTATACGAGGGACAGGATAAAGCCGAAATTAAATGATTAAAAACGCGCCGCAAATTGCGGCGCGTTTTTATTAATCATTTAACTTTCGGATAAGATTTAAATTCATTTGTTCTTCCAAGAATATAATCAGTAGATGTGTTGTAAAAATCTGCGAGATGAAGTAAATGTTTGACGGGAATAGTCTGATGACCGCGTTCATAACGGGAATAGACTGTCTGCTTTATACCCAGTATAGCAGCAATATCAACTTGTTTTAAATCCATGTCCTCCCGTAAGTCTTTTAATC
>CAJTPP010000007.1:29234-35703 GCA_910578235.1 uncultured Clostridia bacterium
AAAATACATTTTAATATCACTCCGTTTAGTATCTATCTGTACTATTGACAATATCATAATTTTAGTGTAAAATGATATTGGTAGAACTTATAAGTACTACTAAAGCCATATATATTTTATTATATCTGCTTAAAAAAAATAATAAAATATAATATGATAAATAAGCAAAACTATTTCAATTAAATAATGTGTTTTTTATGAAATTTATGTACCTCCGCATTTGCGCGCATAAAACCCGATATTTTTATCATATAATAAAAACACGCGCTCATTCGGGTTTTATGCAATAATTTTACAAAAACACTGAAATAGTTTTGCGGCGTTTAAAGTATGCGTTTTTACGCGCGGATCTATTCGGTGTTTTTGTATTGAAGATAACATATTTTTATTACGCCTATTTACAAATACAATAAAATATGATATTATAGTTTTGCGACTCAATTAAATATCATGTAAATTTTTTTAAAATTTTACCATACTAAAAGCATGTATTGAAAAGACAAAAATACATGCTCAGATCTTCATGCTGTTAGTATGGTGATATAAATTGAGTCGCATCAAGAGAGCAATGTATTTTTTATGCGTTGCTTCGGCGGCGCATTTTTTATTTCTATAATAAATAATATATGATAGGAGCAGACGGACATGGAAGGAAGAATATGCTGTATCTGCGGAGATAAAAATATTACTGATAAAAATACTCTGAAGGAAATATACGACATTATGTCCGCCTTGGTTCAATACGGAGGTGTGACTACCTTTTACAGCGAGCATCTTACTGATTTTGACATAATCTGCGAAATGATGGTTCTTTCCCTTAAAAAACGGTTCCGCCACCTGAAACTATGCGTGGTTATGCACTATGTAACCGCAATGCATCCTCCGAAGCTTCCGCCGTATTTTGATAAGCTTATAGTTCCCAAAATTATGGACGAAAAGTCTTTGAAAGCTATCAAATATTTTATCGTAAACCGATCAGACTGCATGATAGCTTATGTTGAGGACAAAAAAAGCGATGTTTATAAAATGCTTCGCTATGCTCGGAAAATTGGTATGTTTGTATGCCAGTGCAATATTTAATATAGTTTTTCATAATTTTCTGTAAAGGGGAGGACATCCGGTATTGCCGGATGTTCTCCCGCCTTTCTTTTGAGCCTGACATTTATAGAAAAGGACTGTTAATCTGAAAATATCAGATGATTTGACACAATTTAATATTTGTATTGAAAAAAGTACCCGTTTATGTTATACTGTAAATATAATATAATGGGTTATTTTTATGAAAAGCAGTCATCGGTATACCTCGATAATGAGGCAGGAGGAAAGAGTATGGAAAAATATGGTGAAATACCGCCGAAATTCACAAAAAAATGGTGGGAATATTTCTGGTATTATTATAAATGGCATACTATTATAACCGTCACCGCGCTGATTATCGCTCTTGTCACGATAGTGCAGTGCGCGAACAGGGAAAAATATGATATGAATATTGTCTATGCCGGACATATGAACTACGGCGATGAGGAAATCAGCCGCGCGCGCGAACTTTTCTCGCAGTATGTGACGGATATTGATAAAGACGGCAAGCAGTCTGTATTTTTTCAGACGCTTATGTTTTCAGACGGCGCGGGCAACGAGGAATATGACTACGCTATGCAGACAAAGCTTGATTTTACCTTTACAGACGACTGTACCTTTATATATCTCATGGACGAAATTGAAGCCGCTCTTTATATTAACAGAGACTCAGTCTCTGATACATTTGAAAAGACGGAGCTTTACGCGCCGAATACAGACGCGCGGGTTATTACCGCCGAGGATGGAAACAGCTACGCCGTCAGTCTGAAAGACAGCGATCTTTTAAAGACTAACGGAATATACTGCGATAATCTTTATCTGCTGGTGCGCTCCAACAACCGAGATGACGAAAAAAATATACAAGCCCATGAGGACGCTTTAAAACTTGCTAAAGAGTTGATAAAGTAATTATGCGGATAAAAGGAGGGTTATTGTGGCAATAGTCAAACCCGAAACAGCAACAGACGAATATGAAATGTTTTCACAATACAGGAAAACAGGAGATATACGGCTTCGCGACGAGATCGTTTCCTACTACATATATATTGCGGAAATACTGTCTCGAAAATTTGTAAACCGCGGAATTGAATATGATGATATATACCAGGTGGCGTGTATGGGTATACTGTACGCAGTTGAACGCTTTGACGCTGGCAGAGGCGTCAGGTTCGCGACATACGCCACGCCGACAGTTCTCGGCGAAATACGAAAGTATTTCAGGGACAAGGGCAGCTTTGTGCGCATACCGAGACGGCTGTATGAAGTATTCTACAGGGCGGAAAAAATCAAACGTGTTTCAAACGGTATTTCAAATGAGGAAATCGCCCGTATAATGGGAATTCCCGAGCAGACGCTTGACACTATTAATGAAACAGGCGATTTATCCTTTATCAAATCCCTTGAATATGAGGCACTGGCCGACGGAGAAATGTCTCTGTCCAATGTGGTAGGAGCCGAAGATAACCATTATCTAATGATAGAGGACAGGGATTTTATAAAATACTGTACAGACAACCTTACAAACGAGGAAAATCTATTTGTAAAATACCGTTATTATGAAGAAAAAAGTCAAAAAGATATTGCCGAAATTTTCGGCACATCTCAAATGCAGATTTCAAGAATGGAAAAAAAGCTTCTGAAAAAACTGCGTGATTTGTATTTTAAAGATTAGAAGGGAGAAAGCAATGCTTACAGAAAAGAAAAAAGAATTTATTGAATTTATGATGAATTCAGACGTTCTCCGTTTCGGAGATTTTGTTACCAAAAGCGGAAGAAACACACCGTATTTTGTCAATACGGGTAATTTCAGAACAGGCAGACAGATCGCCACGCTCGGAAAATTTTACGCGGCTCTGATAAAAGAAAGCTGCTCAGACAATTTTGACTGTATGTTTGGTCCGGCGTACAAAGGTATTCCGCTTGCCGCCTCAGCGGCAGCCGCTCTTTACAATGAATATGGTATAGACAAGCCTTATTTCTTTAACCGCAAGGAGGAAAAGGATCACGGCGAAGGCGGTTCGCTTGTAGGCTATAAGCCACAGGACGGAGACAAGGTAATTATTATTGAGGATGTTATAACCGCCGGAACAGCAGTGCGTGAAACAATGCCTATCCTAACCAACGCCGCAAAAGTTGAGGTAAAGGATATGTTTATTTCTGTAAACCGCTGCGAAGTCGGCCAGAACCCGCAAAAGACAACCATTATGGAAATTATGGAGGATTTTGGTATAAATGTTCACGCTATTATTACTGTCCGGGATATATATGAATATCTGAAACAGGACGGTTCATACGGCGATATTCTTCCGAAAATGGAAGATTATATGAACAGATACTGTGTTTTTTAATCAAAGAGGTGATTGTTATTAAACGATTTATAAAAATATTTACTGTATTAACTTTATTCATGCTTACTGCGATTACAGCGCATGCTTATAATGTTGTTAATCTTCCCGAAAATATGACATTTGCCGACGCGCTTGGAATTTTTGACCCAGGAGAGATAACGCGCGTTACCGTGTCCGATCTTGCGGACGGTAAGTATATAGAGCTGCAAAGTGATGACATATCCGAATTTTATACAACCGCGCGTGACATGACGGTTTACAGAACCGTTAATCCGACACCTTTCAGAGGCATAGCTGTCAATGTGTTTACAAACAGCGGTCAAAAAAGCTATTATCTCAATTCGGGTATAGAAATAGGCCCTTACGGAAGTTCAAATTACATATGCTACAAGCTGAATAAAACGGATACGGAAAAGCTTTTATATCTGGACAGTATGTATAAGGACTCAACAGAAAAACTCAACGGAGAGGTTCTCAACATAGACAGAGGAACCGATTTTCTTAAACTTCCGTCCGCCCTTTGGGCGCAGTCGTTTGTAAAAGAAGCGGCGGCGAAAAGCCTGCTTCCTTATGAATTTACAAATATATATCCGGCAAGTATTTCACGCGAGCAGTTTTGTATTCTTCTGGCAAATCTTATTGCTGTGAAAGAGAATTACGCGTCTCTGGATTTGTATATGCTTGACAGAGGGCAGCCTTATCTTAAAAATTATTTCGAGGACTGTGACGGTGTGGATGACTCCGTGAATATGCTGTTTGCGCTTGGTATAGTAACCGGCAGAGACGAGTCGCATTTTGATCCTTACGGAACAATAAGCCGCGAGGAAGCCGCCGCGCTTCTCTGCAAGACCGCGGAGATCTACATGTGGATAGGCACTGAAACACACCTGAGCTATTCAGACACACAGAGCATATCCGAATGGGCCAGATTTTTCGTTACATGGGTAAACGAATACGGTATCATGACAGGCGTTACGGAAACAGAATTCGCTCCTCATGACTCGTATACAGTCGAACAGGCAATCGCCACAATTGTGAGACTGTATAATCTTATTCAGTAAATAATACATGGATACTTATAAAAACGGAGATATTGTTTTAATATCTCCGTTTTATTTTATTTCAAAAAAATTATATCAATATCGCCCATATCCGTTTTCACATCAAGACGCTTTTCGCCGCCCGCTCTGCTTTGTACATTCTTATCACCCAGATTTGTCTGCGCGTTAATTGTGTAGTCCGCCTCACGTCCGTCAATCGTGCCCTCGATATCGCCGCACGAGGTATCCATAACAATGCTTGCGCCTGAAATCCTTTCAAATTCAATATCTCCGTAATCAGTACCGCAATTTATTTTTCCGGCCGTATCCGTTACGTCAATACTTCCGAAATCAGTGCTGCAATTAAATGTATCGCTTTGACTCCGCTCTATATCAATATCCCCGTAATCGGTAGCACATTCCATAGCCTTAAATTTACAGCCTGTAATATCCAAATCACCGTAGCTTGTATGAATATTCATACTGTCTCCCGACATATCCGTCACTTCAATATCGCCGTAATCGGCATGAAGTAGGAGGTCAGCGCGAAAATTCTTCGGTACCTGTAAAATAACATCATGGTCTCTGCTGAAATCAAAACTGAAATAATAATCATACCATTTGGCCTTTTCCTTGTTAAATTTCACATACTTTACCGACAGCGTGCCGTTATCTTCTGAAATGTCGTATTTATTCGTATCGTCCGTGAAATATGTCAGTGTGATTTTATCCGTACCCATGACAGGCATAATTTTTATATCGCTCATATTAACGTCTATATTTACATTTGAAATTTTTTCCGTCACTTCATACGTTTCCATACGCGCATTCTGTTCCGACGATCTTGCCGTAAGCATAAGCGCGATACCCGCTATCACCGCTCCGGCCAGTATAAAAAGCCCCGCGGTTATAATCAATATTCTATTTGTCTTCATCTTGCGTCACTCCTTTTTATAAAATTATTCTTAATACTTCTGATCATTAACAATGTAAATTTAACCGTCAGCTTTGCGCTCCACACAGACAAATAAAACATAAATACCGCCGCACCAGCGCAGACAAGCGCCGAACCGAAAGCAAACATCGCTTTAATCGGACGGGCTATTATCAGCAGCGGCGACATTATCAGCATGGCCACACTGCTTACAGCCAGAGCGGCAAAAACTACAAACAGTACCGCCACCAATGTCCATATAACTATGTACAGCGAAAAAGCAACAGTCACTAACGCTGTCAGCACGGGAAACCATATCGGCGATCCAAGAATGAGCAGTATGATAAATGACGTGCTTAAATTACGGCGTCTTACATCCTCCTTAACAAATTTCCTTATTGGAGTTTCATTTATTATTTTCTCTACAATATCCTCTATACCCATTCTGCCGATAACACTCTGCTCGTCCTCACCGTCCTCGATCGCGTCATCTATAATTTCGCAGTAATAGTCAATTGTTTTTTCAATCTCCTCCTGAGGCAGTCCGGCAAGCGCGCTTCTCAGCTTATCTAAAAATTCATTCTTCGTCATTATCATAACACCCCTTTATAAAATCATACGCTTTCATAACGTCTTTCCATTCTTCAAGGAACTCAAATATTTTCCTCATACCCGTCTCTGTAATATGATAATACTTTCTCAGACGGCTGTTGTGCTCGACACTGTACACTGTAATAAATCCGGCGTTTTCAAGCCGTTTCAAAATAGGATACAGCGTGGATTCAGATATAGGCATATACGGTGAAATATCCTTTATAATTTTATATCCGTAGGAATCTTCTTTCTTTATCGCTGTCAGCACGCAGACATCAAGCAGTCCGCGTTTAAGTTGTGCATCCATATGAAATACCCCCTTTCACATAATACTATATAACACATAGTATAATTTGTCAAGAGGTATTTATAAAAAAATGTATTTATTGACAATTTTATAATCTATATGATAAAATACAAAAAAACCTGCATGGAGACCATTATGGAAGAAAAATTTATGAGAGAAGCTGTAAAAC
>CAJTPP010000007.1:35733-64149 GCA_910578235.1 uncultured Clostridia bacterium
AAAAAAGGCCGCCGCAATCGGTGAAACACCTGTCGGAGCTGTTATTGTACAGCACGG
The DNA here is from genome assembly GCA_910578235.1 of uncultured Clostridia bacterium. Lineage (GTDB taxonomy): Bacteria > Bacillota > Clostridia > UBA1381 > UBA1381 > Hominilimicola. The sequence continues at coordinate 35,791 of CAJTPP010000007.1, forward strand.
TAAAATTATAGCGCGCGGATATAACAAGCGCGAAACAAAAAAGAACGCGCTGATGCACGCGGAGATAACCGCAATAGACAAAGCATGCCGAAAGCTCGGCGGCTGGCGGCTGCCCGAATGTGATATATATGTGACGCTTGAACCGTGTCCGATGTGCTCGGGCGCGATTATAAACGCGCGCATCGACAATGTATACTTTGGCGCGTATGACAAAAAATCAGGCTGCGCAGGCAGTACGGTAAACCTGTTTAAAGACGGTCTTTTTAATCATAATGTAAATGTCACGGGCGGAATAATGGAAACGGAATGCGCGGATATACTGTCATCATTTTTCCGTGAGCTGAGAAAACGCAAAAAACAAATCAGGGACGCTCGGTGAGCGTCCCTTTTTGAGTGAATTGCAAATAGATATTTCAGGTATAAATCTTATTATTTCAGGTCAATGTCGATAGCATTGTCATAGTCAAGCTCAAAATCATAATAGTTTATGCTCAGACGTGTAAATGCTTTTTCAAGATTTTCCTTGCTGATAGTGCTCATATCAAACGGTTTTTTGTTTCCGTTTTCATCAAATTCGCCACAATACTCATACCTGGCGGTATACGAGTTCGTGTCATGATGCACTATTGTAGTCAATAAACAGCCTAATTTACCACCCGGCTCTACAATATTGCCATCTTTATCCATTGTACGAAAAGCCGGATCATACAGCGAGAAACCGTCCTTGTAATAGTCAATCTCGAACATACCGTCTGAAAAACGCACGTTTGTTACAACAACGCTGCCGTAATCGCTTGTCTTAAAGGTAAGCGGATATGTTCCTATCTGCTGAACAGAAGTTTTATCTTCGTTATAACGCATATCACCCTTTGTGGGAACAATTTTAAGCGCTTTTGTATTCGCGTCAGCCTTTAATAATTCAATCTTATTTACGCAATCCACGCCTACCCGTCCGCCGCCTAAATCGGTGTTCAGAACGTCAAGGCTCTGACCGTTTTCGTCAAAAACAGCACTGCCGCTTATCTTCATTCCGCCGTAGCCCTCGAATTTGTCCTTTACAACAAGCTGGCTTCCGAACGGTGAAAATACAACCTTTGAAATTTCTCCCTCACCCTGTTTTTCTACTTGAGACGCATTGCCTTTCTTATCATAAATTTCATCATAATACGTAAACGGGAACTTTTTGTTTACCTCTTTAACAACGCTTTTTGTTTCAACGCTTGATTTTTTAGCCGTAGTGGAAACATATAAAAGCTTGGCCTTGTCAGCGTCTGTAAGAACAGTGTTATCATCATAGAGATAATCTCCCTCAAAGCTGCTGTTCTCCTTTGTCACAGTCGCCGGCTCACTGTACATTTCCAGCATAAAAGTATCCGGAACGTCCATATCGGCAATATTCAGCTTGATAACGCCCTTATATGCGCCGTCCTCCGTGGGATAAGCTTTTTCTTCATTGTGATTACCGAAGTTTGCCAGCTTTCCGTTTATGCGGCAAAGGAACCAAAAATTATAGTAATCAGGCTCCGTCATAACCGCATTGTCTTTTTTCAGCGTGTAGAAAATATGCATAAAGTTATCGTCAGTCGCCAGATTGTCGAGCGTCAGCGTATATCCGAAGTTGGATACTGTAGCGCCGACCTCGTCATTGTACTCTGAAAGCGCCTCCATGCTTGTGATGTCAATCGCCTTATCCGACTGGAAATAAGAAATAACACTTCCTGCCGCAAACGCCGTGCTTATGCCCGCTATAGCAACACAAGCCGCTATAGCGACCATGCGTCTTATATTATTGCGTGTACTTTTTTTCATTTCGCCATTCTCCATTCTATCCATTATTTTGCTTTTTAGAGCGTCATCGGGTTCAATTTTGGAAAATACGTTTTCAAAATCAATATTACGCATAATAAAAACCTCCCTCCGTCAAAATGTCCTTCAGCTTTTTGCGTCCCCGCGACAAACGCGACAGCACCGCCGAAAGAGATATATTCATAATATCGGCAATTTCCTGCGCCGTGTAGCCCTGATAATAATGCATATATAAGGTAACTCTGTATTTTGGTGGCAGTAATAAAATTTCTTCCATGATATCACGCTCGTCAGAGGTGGTCATGTACATAAGCACATCCTCGTCATGGACTACATTTTTCTTCCAGCCGGATTTCAATAAATTCTTGCATATATTAACAGAAACCTTTATAAGATACGCCTTCGCGTGACTGTCATTTTCAAACTCAGTTTTTCTTTCCATAAGACGTATAAACGCTTCGCCTGTTGCTTCCTCGGCATCGTCCCTGTTTTTAAGATACAGCAGACATACGCCGTAAACAGCCTTCGCGTGTTTTTCATACATATCTGAAAAGTACTGCTTTTCGCTGTCGGTCATTTTATTCGCTCCTTCCCTGTATTTGCAAATACATATATTATACAATCTAATAGGGTTAATTATTGCAAAAAATACAAATTTTTTATTTACATTTTAATTGTAATATGATAATATATTAAATGCATAATATTATCAATTGAATATTTAACTCAAATACGGTGTACGTTAAGATAAAAACGTATGCTTAATCATCACTACCGTTTTTGAGTTGATTGATAATGTTATGCAAAACCAAGCATCGTTTTTTATGCGTTGCTTTGGCGGCGCATTTTTTTATATTATAAAAAATTATATTTCTATTTACATTTTAATTGTAATGTGATATATTATAAAAGCTAAGTATTTTAATTGAATAATTGTACCATTTTGGGTGTATGTTATGACAAAAACGTACGCTTACTTTTCAACACCAATATGGTACAATTGAAATACTTAGCAGTATGGAAGCTACGTTTTTAGCGTGGCTTCGGCTGCGCTTTTTTTATATTATAAAAAATTATATTTCTATTTACATTTTAACTGTAATGTGATAGTATAAGAAGTGCGAAAATTTCAATTAAATATTTATAATCCACAGGTATACGTTTCGATAAAAACGTATGCTTAATTAATTTTACCTGTGGGAGATTAATTGAAGTTTTCGCGAACTAAGCTGCGTTTTTAAGCGTAGCTTCGGCTGCGCTTTTTTTATATTATAAAAAATTATATTTCTATTTACATTTTAACTGTAATGTGATAGTATAAGAAATGTCAAACATACAATTAAATAATTTACGAATAATACCAGTAGACGGTTTTGCAAAAAACGTGTGCTTCCTTTTCAATACTGGTATTTTCATAGATTGAATTGTATGTTTGACGACATGAAGCATCGTTTTTGAAGCGCGGCTTCATGTCGCGCTTTTTTAATTTTCATGTAAAGGAGGTGAAAACTATGACTTACAGTCTTTTGGATACAATATACAACGATTACGTGTCTAATATGATGGATGATATGACCGATGATGTCACAGAAGCCGAACATGAATTTGAGAAAAAATATATTGTGCCGGTATATGAAGAAAGCAAAGAAAAAGGCGACGACATGACAGAACTGTTTAACTGCGCGTTATCATCTTACGGCGAGAAAAATTTTAAAAACGGTTTCAGAGCATGTATACGCTTAATTAAAGAATGTTTTGAAGATGACTGATAAAAAAACAGATAACATTTAATTGTTATCTGTTTTTTGCTATAACCTGACGGTAATATCTCGCGTAGAATAAACATGAAAGCGCCATTGCTATAACCCAGCCAACAGGCCACGACAACCATATACCAATTTCCGAATTCATTGAATACGACAGCACATAAGCAAGTATCACCCTCAAAAGCAAATCTGAAAAAGTAGCCGTCATAAATGATTTCATCAGTCCCGCTCCGCGCAGTATTCCGTCCGCCACCAATTTAACCGCAATAATAAAATAAAACGGAGCAACTATTTTCAGGAAAATCCTTCCCGCATATATAATATCTGTCTCGCTTCCGCTTACAAACACATTCATCATAGCGTTCGGACAGAAGAAATACGCGATAAAAAACGGCATAGCAACAACCATAAGCATAATAATTCCCGCCTTAAATCCTTGAGGAATACGCCTCAGCTTACCTCCGCCGATATTCTGCGCCGTATAACTCGACATTGCGTTGCCGAGCGTTGAAAAACTTGTTATCGCAAAGGTGTTCAGCTTGATCGCCGCGCTGTAGCCGGCGATCACATCCGCGCCAAAACTGTTGACACGGCTTTGTATAAACAGATTTCCCACCGATACAAAGCTCTGCTGTAAAATGCTGGGAACCGCCACGCGCGAAATGCGTCCGAGCATGGCGAATGAAAATTTTTTATACTGTCCCGATTTAATAGCTCTTATTCTTTTCAACATTACAAAGAACGCAAGCAACGACGAAATTCCCTGAGCCATGAAAGTCGCCCAGGCGACTCCGGCAACTCCCATATCAAATGTAATTACAAACACAAGATCAAGAATAATATTTCCCACCGAAGACGCTATAAGAAAATACAACGGCGTCCTGCTGTCGCCCAAAGCGGTGAAAACGCCTGTGCATATGTTATACAAAAACAAAAATATAAGCCCGTATATGTATATATTCAGATACAGCGCCGAATTCTCAAAAATCTCTTTCGGCGTATTCAGCATATTCAGCATCCCGCCGCAAAATATAACTCCGAAAACCGTCAGAACCGCGGCAAGAACTACTATTGATATCACGGAAGTAAAAACAGAGGTTTTCAGTTTTTCAAAGTTTTTCGCGCCGAAAAACTGCGAAATTATAACCGCAGCTCCGACATTCGCTCCCGTCGCAACCGCCATAAAAATCATTGTAATCGGATAAGAAGCGCCCACGGCCGCTAAAGCCTGAGCGCCTACAAATTTTCCGGCTACGACACTGTCAACAATATTATAAAGCTGCTGAAATACCACACTCAGAAGCATCGGTATTGAAAAGCTCCATAACACCTTTGAGGGTTTACCCTCAGTTAAATCAGTAATCATTTCCTCATTCTCTCTCTTTTATTATTCCCTGCCGTTCCAGCAGTATGTGCAGAGCTTACACTCAGGTAAGCCTACAGAGTCAATCATATCGTCAAGCCTGTGGAAACGAAGCGAGGTAAAATTAAGCTCATTGCATATTTCATCAAGCATTTCCTTATAATTTTGACTTTCGGGATTTGCGTAATCCTCAAGCACCTCTTTAGGAACATCGTCCCCCTCGCGTCTTTTTATAATCCGTCTCGCAATCAGATCAAGCTCCGAAGTCGAGCGTGAAAAATTCAGATACTTACAGCCGAACATAATCGGCGGACACGCGGGACGTATATGCACTTCCTTCGCTCCGCTTTCATACAAAAATTCCGTTGTTTCCCGAAGCTGTGTTCCTCTTACGATCGAGTCATCTATAAGCAGCAAGCTCTTGTCATGAATAAGCTCCTCCACAGGAATAAGCTTCATTTTCGCTATAAGATTTCTCTGCATCTGGCTCGGCGGCATAAATGAGCGCGGCCATGTCGGCGTATATTTTATAAACGGTCTTGCAAACGGTATGCCCGACTTATTTGCGTAACCGATTGCGTGAGCAATGCCCGAGTCCGGCACGCCCGCGACTATATCAGGCTTTATACCGCCATCCTGCCTGTCCCGCTCGGCCAGTTTTTCACCGCAGCGGTAACGCATATTTTCCACATTTATACCCTCGTAGCATGATGTGGGATAACCATAGTAAATCCATAAAAATGTGCATATTTTCATCTCATCGGCAGGAGGCGAAACTGTCTCCACGCCGTCCGGCGTTATAAACACAATCTCAGCCGGACCGAGATTTTTGTAATCCGTATAGCCAAGGTTGAGATACGCAAAACTCTCAAAAGAAGCACAGAAGCTATCCTTTTTATGACCCACAATTATCGGTGTCCGTCCCATTTTGTCACGAGCGGCGTACATACCGTCGGGCGTGAGCACAAGCATACTAATGGAGCCTTTTATCACACTTTGAGCGAGCTGAATACCCTTTACAATATCGTCCTCCTGATTAATTATGGACGCGACAAGCTCAGTCTGATTAATATTGCCGCCGCTCTGCTCAAGAAAATGCGGATTACCCTTCTTATAAGCCATTTTCAGAAGCTCATCCGTGTTGCTTATAAGCCCCACGGTGGTAATCGCAAAATTACCGAGATGCGAGCGCACAATAAGCGGCTGCGGCTCGTTATCCGAAATACAGCCTATACCGGAATTGCCCTCCATTTCATTCACGTCACGCTCAAATTTTGTGCGGAACGGTGAATTTTCAATATTATGTATCGCGCGGTTAAAGCCGTCCTTACCATAAACAACCATACCGCCGCGCTTTGTTCCCAGATGTGAATGATAGTCAATACCAAAGAACAAATCAAGCACACAATTTTTTTTGCTTATTACGCCGAATATGCCTCCCATAAAAAGCCCCTTTCTGATTTTACAGTGTAATTATATTTTAAATTATTTTTCATTTATATCAATAGGATATTTGCCGCTGAAACAACCATCGCAATAACCGCATTTTGCGTTCGGAATAATATTTTTCAGCGCGTCTACGCTCAAAAAGCCTATGCTGTCCGCGCCGATAAGATCTCGTATTCCCTCCATGTCGTACTTACACGCGACAAGCTGGTCGCGCGACGGAATATCTGTTCCGAAATAGCACGGCCACATAAACGGCGGAGCGGACGAGCGCACATGCACCTCTTTTGCTCCGAAGCCGCGGAGCAGTTTCACAATTCTTTTTGAAGTTGTTCCCCGGACAATAGAATCATCCACCATAACAACCCGTTTACCCTCAACAGTGCTTTTAAGCACATTCAGCTTAATTCTCACAGAGTCTTCACGCATGGACTGTGACGGCTGAATAAAGGTTCTTCCTATATATTTATTTTTTACAAAGCCGATACCGTACGGTATTCCCGACTCCTGCGCGAAGCCCATTGCGGCGCTCAGTCCCGAGTCGGGTACGCCTATTACAATATCCGCGTCCGCAGGATATTCGCGCGCCAGATATCTGCCCGCGAGCATGCGCGAATCATGCACGGACTGCCCCTCAATCACGCTGTCGGGACGGGCAAAGTAAAGATATTCAAATATGCACATTGAATGAGGTTTTTTAGCCGTATGAGCAGTAATACTCTTTATATCACCATTCTTTACAACCACAATTTCACCGGGCTCAATGTCACGCACAAAATCAGCGCCTACCGAGTCAAGCGCACATGTCTCCGAAGCGAAAACAACAGCTTTTCCCTTTCTGCCCATACACAACGGTCTGAAACCCCACGGATCCCGGGCGGCAATCAGCTTTTGGGGGCTCATAACAATAAGAGAAAACGAGCCTGAAAGATGATCTATCGTTTTTTCAACCGCCGTTTCTATACTGCCTGATTTAAGCCTTTCCTTTGCTATGGTATACGCTATCATTTCCGTATCCGTCGTTGTCTGAAAAATCGCGCCTGTAACACTCAGTTCACGCGCGAGAGCGTCTTTATTAACAAGGTTTCCGTTATGAGCGATAGCAATATTTCCTTTGCTGTACCGAAGGACAAGCGGCTGGGCGTTTTCACGCATACTTTCTCCGGTCGTGGAATAACGAACATGTCCCACCGCCATTGTTCCGCAAAGTCTGGTAAGTATTTCATCATTAAACGCATCATTAACAAGTCCCATGTCCTTATAATGCGTAATATCACGATTATTATTAACGGCTATACCGCAGCTTTCCTGTCCTCTGTGCTGCAAAGCGTACAATCCGTAGTACGCGCTCCTCGCGCAGTCACCCTCCGGATCATATATGGCAAACACGCCGCATTCCTCACCAATTCTACTGTCTTTTCGCATAATTTTTACACTCCTTCAAATAACAAAACGCCTTTGCTTTGTATAAAAATTCTAATGCTATTTTATTATATACTTTTTTCATCCAAAATTCAACACTTTTTATTATCTTTCATAATAAAAAAATCAAAGAGCATAACTATAAGCTATGCTCTTTGATTTTTATTTTACAATCTTTATAATTTCATCACCGATATTCACATCTTTGCCGGAGGTGGTATCTATCTTTTTGAAATCATCGCTGTTACAGATAATAACAGGCGTAGTAACCTTATAACCGCTTTTCTTTATAGCGTTTATATCAAACGTCATGATCAGATCGCCTTTTTTGACCTTGGCGCCCTCCTCAACTTTAACATCAAAATTTCTTCCGTTAAGCTTAACCGTATCAATTCCGACATGAATAAGGATATTAGCGTCATTTTCCGCTATAATGCCTATCGCGTGACGGCTTTCGGTCACATTATCAATCACACCGTCCACAGGCGCGAATACTTTTCCCTCTACAGGTTCAAACGCAATTCCCTTACCGAGCATACCCGATGAGAACACTTCGTCATCAACCTTTTCAAGAGGTATTGCGCGCCCTTTTACAGGAGCAGTCAATACAGTCGTTATACCACTTCCTGTTGGCTCTGTTTTAGCGCCGGTGTTTACTTCTGCCGCCGGTACCGTGTCAGGCTCATCATTTCTGCCGCTTGCCATATAATCCTCAAGATTGGATTTAATAACCGTTACACGCGGTCCGTAAATAATCTGTACGCCGTTTCCTTTGCGGATAACTCCCGCCGCGCCGCTCTCTTTCAGAAGCTTCTCATCTACCTTTGAACCATCCTTCACCGTTGTGCGCAGTCTTGTGGCACAGCAGTCCACGTCAGAAATATTATCTCTTCCTCCCAGTCCGTTTAGTATAAGAACAGATACTTTGTCATTATCCTTACGCGCGTTTACATCCGCTCTCGTATACAGCTTGGTTTCCTCATTATCCGCTTCGCGTCCCGGAGTTTTAAGTCTGAATTTCTTTATAAGGAAAGTGAACACTCCCCAGTATACAAAGAAATACACAATACCTACAAGAACAATATTGATCCAGTTTGTTTTTGCGTTTCCCTGCAAAATACCAAACAGTGACATATCTATAATACCGCCTGAGAATGTCATACCCACTCCTACTCCGAAAATGTGCATAAGCATGAACGACAATCCCGCAAGCACGCAATGCACGACATACAAAATCGGAGCTACAAACAAGAATGTGAATTCAAGCGGTTCGGTAATACCGGTGAGCATTGCCGTAAGAGCCGCTGACAGAAGCAGACCTCCGACAGCCCTTTTCTTTTCCGATCTCGCGCATTTGTACATAGCCAGAGCCGCTCCGGGCAGACCAAAAATCATAAACGGGAATTTTCCCGCCATAAATCTTGTGGCTTCCACAGAGAAGCTTGTTGTTGACGGATCGGCAAGCTGAGCAAAGAATATATTCTGCGCGCCGTTGATAAGCTGTCCGCTGATTTCCATTGAGCCGCCGACATTTGTCTGCCAGAACGGCATATAGAATACATGATGGAGTCCGAACGGTATAAGTGCGCGTTCGATTATTCCGTATATAAGCGTTCCTATATATCCCGTATTCTGTACTAAATTACCCAGAAGTGATATAAACATCTGAATATACGGCCATATGAAATACATCACTATACCTACAAGCAGGAATACCACTGCCGAAATAATAGGCACAAAACGAGTGCCGCCGAAGAACGACAACATTTGCGGCAATTGTATCTTATAAAATCTGTTATGCAGCGCCGCAGTGCCAAGACCTACAATTATACCGCCGAACACACCCATGTTCAGCGAATAAATTCCAAGCACCACAGATGTCGCACCGCTCAGATTATGGCTTTCCTCCAGCTTAGAACATGCCAGAAGCATAGAGTCAAGTCCCATATCACCGTTTCCGTAATTAACCGCGATAAGAGCGCTTATTGCGGTATGCATAATAAAAAACGCTATAACACTCGCAAGCGCGGCAACCTCTTTCTCCCGCTTTGCCATTCCTATGGCAACGCCTATCGCAAAAAGCAGCGGCAAATTTGCAAATACTATATTTCCCGCCGCGCTCATTACCGATAAAATTCCGTGAATTATTGTTCCCGGTCCCATAATGTCCAAAAGCCCGTATGTGCTGAGCATTGTTTCATTTGTAAAAGAGCTGCCTATACCTAAAAACAATCCCGCCACCGGCAGAATTGCTATCGGCAGCATAAACGAACGTCCCACTCTCTGCAGAACTTCAAATACCTTGCTGTCTCTCAAATGCTTTTCCTCGCTTTCCAAATTAAATATATTGTTATTTTATGACGTTTTTTTTCTTTTATTCAACAACAAAAATTATTGTTTATATAATGTATTTATGATACAATAATATTATCTGAAATTACTAATATGGAAAGGATTTAAACAATGTTACTTGCAATAGATATAGGAAACACAAATATAGTGGTAGGCTGCTGTGACGGTGAAAGAATATGCTTTATGGAGCGTCTTACCACAAATCATACCGCTACAGAAATGGAATATGCGATAGCCTTAAACTCGGTTTTATCTCTTAAAAAAACAAACGCGCAGCTAATAAATGGCGCGATCATCTCATCGGTTGTTCCTTCCGTTACCAATTCTATAAAAGAAGCTGTCAGAAAACTGACAGGCGTTGAAGCGCTTATAATCGGTCCCGGTATAAAAACAGGACTTAGTATAAAAACAGATGATCCCGCAAAACTCGGAAGTGATCTTGTTGTCGACGCGGTAGCCGCCATAAACGAATACGGCGCGCCCGCGATAGTTTTTGACATGGGAACGGCAACAACCATTTCCGTTATAAACAGTAACAGCGAATATCTCGGCACGATAATTATGCCTGGTATGATGATTTCACTTAACGCTATGGTAAGCGGCACATCACAGCTTCCGAAAATAAGCCTTGACAGACCTAAAAGGCTTATCGGCACAAACAGCGCTGACTGTATGAAAAGCGGTATTCTTTACGGTACAGCGTCCGGCATGGACGGTATGATAGACCGTATACGCAAAGAAATCGGAGATGTAAAAGTTATCGCAACAGGCGGTCTCGCCAGAACAGTCGTACCGCTTTGTAAAAATGACATTATACTGGATGATGAGCTTCTTATTAAAGGACTTATGATAATATATAACAAAAATACTGATATATAACTGCTCAAAAAAATGTAGAATTACATCAAAAATACAAGATAAACACTTTACAACAGTAGAAAAAAGCAGTATAATAATGGATGGTAAATAAATTTGCTTTTAGATAGAAGGAGTGTTCAGAATGGAAATCAAAATCACAAAAACAACCAACCCGAAGCAAAAACCTACAGATCAGTCTAAGCTCGGCTTTGGCAAATACTATACTGACCACATGTTCATTATGAACTATGATGCGGGTCAGGGCTGGCACGATGCGAGAATAGTGCCATACGGCCCGTTTGAGCTTGATCCCGCGGCAATGGTGCTTCATTACGCTCAGGAGATTTTTGAAGGACTTAAAGCATACCGTACAGCTGACGGAAATGTTCAGCTTTTCCGTCCGGAAAAAAATATGGCCAGAATGAATGTTTCCTGTGAGCGTCTTTGTATTCCTGAAATTGACGAGGCATTTGCAATCAAAGCCATTAAAACGCTTGTTAAAGTGGACGAGGACTGGGTTCCCTCACAAGACGGAACCTCTCTTTATATAAGACCGTATATTTTTGCGGCAGACGCTCATGTAGGCGTTCATCCTGCGGAGCACCTTATATTTGCGATTATCCTTTCACCCGTTGGCGCATATTATCCTCAGGGTATCGCCCCTGTTAAAATCTTTGTTGAGCAGAAGTATGTACGCGCAGTAGCAGGCGGTACAGGCTTTACAAAGGCGGGCGCCAACTACGCTATTTCGCTTAAAGGTCAGGAGGAGGCCGCGGCGCAGGGATATATTCAGACATTATGGCTTGACGGTATTGAAAGAAAATACATTGAAGAAGTAGGTTCAATGAATGTATTCTTCAAAATAGACGGCGAAATTATAACTCCCGCCCTTGTGGGTTCAATTCTGGGAGGTATTACAAGAATGTCTATTATTGAACTGCTTCAGGCAAAAGGATACAAGGTATCAGAGCGCAGAATTTCTATTGACGAGCTTGTTGAAGCCTATAAAGCCGGAAAACTTGAGGAGGCATGGGGCACAGGCACGGCCGCTGTTATTTCACCAATCGGCGAGCTTAAATACGGAGATTTGGTTATGCAGGTAAATAATGGTGAAATAGGAGAAGTTTCACAGATGTGTTATGATACTCTTACCGGCATTCAGTGGGGTAAAATCAATGACGAGTTTAACTGGACTGTTAAGCTTGACGATTAATATTTTAAACATCCGACAGATATTGTGTTAAAAGCAATATCTGTTTTTTTATTGCTTTCAAAAATAATATCTGGTATAATTACTTCATAATCAAACTAAAAGGAGTCCGGGCAATGACAGAATTGGAAAAAATGTTAGCAGGAAAAATATATGATCCGTCAGACAGAACGCTGGAGGATATGCGAAAAAAAGCGCACAGATTATCAAAAGACTATAATGACACATATGATGATGAAAATAAAAAACGAAGTGAAATTTTAAAAAATCTTATACCTGATATGGGTGACGGCACATATATTCAGGGACCGATTCAATTTGATTACGGAGTGCATACAAGCTTTGGAATAAATTGTTACGCAAATTTTAATTTTACCGTTCTCGACTGCTGCCATGTAACAATAGGCAATGATGTTTTCTTTGGTCCTAATTGTACAATTGCGACGCCAATACATCCTCTTTTGCCTGAAGAACGCAAGTTGCGCCGCAGAGAAAACGGAACTTTATACGATTTGGAATATGCCAAACCTGTCATAATAGAAGATGACTGTTGGATTGCCTCTAACGTCACAATATGCGGCGGCGTCACAATAGGCAGCGGATGCGTTATAGGCGCGGGAAGCTTGGTAACAAAAGACATTCCCGCCGGAACATTCGCGGCAGGCAACCCCTGCAAGGTGATACGTGAAGTTACAAAGGCAGATTCTATAGAATTAAAACAAAATTTATTTTAGTCTGAAATAAATATTCATTAGTAAGATTGCAGATTTTTATACAAAAACAGGACGCGCATTAATGCGCGTCCAAAATGAACTAAAGTACTGCTTCCCACAATTCGGGATGCGGATTGGCGATAACCTCTGTATTAATAAGCACTCCCTGCTGAGCGGCAATTCTTGCGCCCGCTTCAACACCCGCTTTAACATCAGCAACATCACCTGTCATAGACACAAAGCATTTACCCGCCATACCACGGGCAACGCGAACCTCTATAAGATCAATATCACCGGATTTCACAGCCGCGTCAGCGGCTTCAATAGCGCTTGCGGCCGTAAATGTCTCAACAATGCCAAAGGCTTTCTTTTCCTTAACATTCGCTGTACCGCAGATTGCTTCAAATACATGTTCACCAAGATTACCTATAACAAACTTGTCAATAAGCGCGTCCTCCGCTACGAGTTCAGCTCTGTCTACGGCGGCATGTATAGCGGAAAGCTCGCCGCCGACAATAGTCACAAATTTACCCGGACAAACCGAACCCGAACTGATAAGCGTAATACCGGCGCTTTTAAGCATCTCATCTGTAACAACAACACCCTTAGACACATTTTTTACTTCAACTAATCCTATGGAATTCATCATATTTCACCTACTATCTTTCAATAATAACAAACCTGTCTGTAACTTCCTTAACTTTTCCGTTAATGCTTGCATGCATTGTAGTACCCAGATCCTCATAGGCTGTTCTGGCAACCACATCACCTGCTTTGACCTTGTCTCCTACCTTTACTGTTGCGGAAGCAGGTTTACCGACATGTTGTTTAAGTTCAATATAAACATTAGCCGGTGAGAATTCCATATAATTTCTCTCAACCTTAGACTTTACATATTTTCTTATTCCAAGTCTGTCTATAAGCACAGATGAGGATACAAGTCTTGACGCTCTTTCCTCGCGTACTTTTTCAGGCGCTTTATTATTCTGACGCTTAAGACCATGTCTGCCAAGCTGACCTTTAACCTCCATTGAAATTGCCTGAGGATCAAGCATCTGCTGACAACCGATAACTGTACATACACCGCAGCCGCAGCATAGCGCGGACTGCAAAAAACTATCAGCGTCCTGCACCTCACTGTGCGACGCCGCGCGTACTGTTTTATGCACCTGAATGTCATATCCAAGCAGACGCCTCGGGCACATGTCACTACACATAGTACAGTTACAACATGCCGCGGAAGCACGCTTCAATGTCATAGACATTGGTCTCTTTTTACGCTGGATTATTGAATGCGTTACAGGGAAAATTAAAAGTCCCTTTGTTGTTTTGGTAACAACATCATTTTCAAGATCAACAAGCTTGCCCATCATAGGACCGCCGTTTATAACCTCTTTACCGTCAAGATCGCCATAACCCGCCGTTTCAAGAAGCTCTTTTATTTTTATGCCAACCGGCGCTTTTACGGTAATATCCTCTTTTGTATCGCCGCCGATAGTTATATACTTCTCGGTGACAGAGGTACCCTTTGTTACGGCGCGGTAAATGTTGTAAACTGTTTCAACATTTATCACCATTACTCCAACCATTACGGGAATTGCTCCCTCCGGAATAATCTTTCCCGTAGTTTCATATGTAAGAACAACCTCGTCTCCAGCCGGATATATATCGGGGATTTCCTTTATATGTACTTTCGTCCCTTCAAGTGACGCGACAATTTTGCCGTCAAGAAGGTGCATATTTTTCCCTTTAATACCGATAATTGCCTCGTCTGCCCCCATTGTTTCAATAAGCAGATTAAGAGTGTCAACAAGCGGCTGCAGATGATGCTCAAGAAGATGATGGTCAACCATCATCAATGGCTCGCATTCCGCCGCGTTTACCACAATTTGCTTTACTTTATCTGAAAATTTTCTGTGCGTGGGAAATCCTGCGCCGCCCGCGCCGACAATACCCGCGTCATATACAATTTTCTGAAGCTCCTCAAATGTCATTTTGCTTCTTCCTTCCCAAAAGAGATATTGTAACTAATCAGCATTGTTTCTCATCAAGAATACCGACAATCGCCGCATCCACAGGTGCGTCCGCTTTACCCAGCGCGGCTCGCGCGCTGCTGCCGGTCGTTATAATGACGTCCTCGCCCATTCCGGCTCCGACAGCGTCTACAGCAACAAGAAATTTATCTACAAGCTGTCCGTGCTCTATGCACTGCACAAGCATAAATTTATAACCCACAAGGTTTTCCAGCTTATGCGTGGAAACAACGCTTCCATATACTCTGCCAATAATCATATAATCAATCCTCTTATCAGACATATAATCTGATATAGTCTATTTTTCTAAAATCACAACTCTATCGCCTGTTTTAATCGCACAGGCATTTGCATCATCTGTATCGATGTGCATTTCCGTATTAAAATCTTCTCTTACTCTCACCTGAACATTATAAAAACGCGTCGGTTTTGAGTTCTGGATTTCGACATCAACAATGTCATTATCCTTTATTCCGTATTTCTCCGCGTCTGACGGAGTCATATGTATATGTCTGTTGGCTATAATACAGCCTTCATTTAAAAATATACTGCCCTTTGGGCCTACCAGCGCCATCGGCGCGCTGCCCTTTAACTCGCCTGAAGGACGTACAGGCGGACTAACCTTAAGTTTAAAAGTATCGGTTCTTGAAACCTCAACCTGTGACTGGCTCCTTACCGGTCCAAGCACACGAACGCCCTCAATTGAACGCAGCGACGGACTTACCAGTGTTACACACTCCTCTGCCGCAAACTGATCGCCCATAAGCATTTTTTTTACTGTAAGCTCATGACCTTTGCCGAACAGTGTTTCCAGATCTTCCTGTGATAAATGTACATGTCTCGCCGACACGCCTACTTTGATACCGCTGTCTGCTTCTTTCTGTTTAAGCACATCCGCAACGGCCTTAGCAATCATATCCTGCAAATTATTATCCATACTTAATGATTCACTGCCTTTCACAAAATCTGTCTGAGAAAAAGACTCTAAGTAGATTGTGCCAAATCAGAGCGTTAAAATATTTTAAGCTCAAATCCGGTGCAAGATACAATGAGCATTTTTTTCAAATTCCCCTTCCCAAAAATAAGGTTTCCTTTCTAATGCGGGAGCATACTCTCCCGCATTAAGGAAATAATTAACTTTTGTAAATTATCTTATGTACTAATTACACAAGAACAATAGCCTTGGCTGAAATTAGATAGCCGGCAAAATTTTCTCTACGTCATTGTGCGGACGAGGGATTACATGTACTGATACAAGCTCGCCCAGTCTTGCGCCTGCGGCGCTTCCCGCGTCTGTATCAGCCTGAACTGCGCCAACGTCTCCTCTAACCATTACAGTTACAAGACCGCTTCCGATTCTTTCTGTACCAATAAGCGTAACATTTGCCGCTTTAACCATTGCGTCAGCCGCTTCGATTGCCGCAACCAAACCTCTTGTTTCCACCATACCTAATGCTTCTACTGCCATTTTAATTTCCTCCTATTTTTTTGGGCTGTGCCCTTTTTTACTTTTTTATATCTAAACGCGCTTTCGCGCCTTCAGAGCTTAATTAATTTGTTTTCTTCGGACGTCCGCGTTTATTTGCGGCAGGCTTTTCTTCTGTTTTTGAAGCAGCCTTTTTAGCCGAAGTTGTTTTCTTCACCGGCTTTGACACCTTTTTAGCGGAAGCAACCGCTCCCACATGTGTTCCGGCCATCTCTGAGTTTGGAGTCTGTTCCTCCTCGTCAAGATGCAGAAATTTTAAAATCTCATTATGAGGTCTCGCTATAACCTGATATGCCTTCAGACAGTCATTTTGCTTAGCTCTTACGACTCCGGCGTCAACCGCAGCCTGCACTGAGGTAAGCTCACCTCTCACAACTATTGTCACAAGCCTGCCGCCCAGCTTTCTTTCTGTGGCAACAAACTCAACGTCAGCCGCCTTAAGCATATCATCCAGCATGATAATCGCGTTTCCCAATGCGCTGACCTCAATTAAACCTAATGAATATTCCATAAATTACCTCTCTTACGCTATCACAAATTCTCTGAATTTGTCTGCTGTAACCTGTGAAACAAGCCGTCTGTCTCCCTTTAAATCGAAGGCAGAATTTTGGCAACATCATCATGAGGGCGGGGAATTACATGCACCGCATATACCTCTCCTATTTCCCTCGCTACTGCTTCCCCGGCTTTAACTGCGGCCTGTACAGCGTCAACATCGCCTTCAATCACAACATTTACAAGACCGCTTCCGATTTTTTCAGTTCCAACTACCCATACATCAGCGGTTTTGGTCATAGCGTCAGAAGCTTCAATAGAAGCGGTAAGACTTCTTGTTTCAATAAATCCCAGTGCTTTCATTGAATTATTCCTTTCTTTTAATTAAAGACTAAAAGATATTTTTTGCTTTATAAAGTAATTATATTTTCCGCTAATAACAGAGCAGAAACCATATTACAGCTTACTTTTATCTCTGTTGGAGATTTAAATACTTTCCGCCTTTAAGCATTGTTCGGTATATGACCAACCTTGTCCCTGCCTACGCTTAAACGCCCAGCCATTTTCTGAGCATCATCGGTAGGTCTTGCAATTATATGCTTATTTATCAGTCCTGAAACGCTTTCCGCAGCTCTTGCAGCCGCGTCAACCGCAGCCACAACAGCGCTTACACTGCCCTGTACTTTGACCGCCATAATAAGCGGTACCTCCACAGTCTCGGCATTTGCGGGTTTATTGGAGTCAATCGCGATTACCTTTACGTCCGCCGCTTTAGCGGCAGCGTCAGCAGCAGTTATCGCTGTGACAAATCCAAACATTTCGATAATTCCTATTGCGTCATTCATTGTTACACCTGTCCTTTCCTTAATTTATAAGGATTAAAATTCTTTGTTGATGTAAGCAATTTTTAGTCCTTTTTGCGCAAGGTTTGTTTCAAGAGCCTCATTAAGTTCATCAAGTCCAAATCTATGTGTAATCAGTTCCTTTATCGGAAGTCCGATTGCATTTGCTCTCTTAAGGAAATCAAAAGTTGTCGCATAGTCTCTCAGTGTATAAACCCATGATCCTACAAGCGTAATTTCCTTTGAGCACAAATCAAAGTGCGGATTGATCGTAGCGTCTCCGCCGTTGATAAAGAAACCAAGCTCGCAAAGACCGCCGCCGTTTCTGATAAAATGATAAATATTGCTATGAGCAACAGGCGAGCCTGTACACTGGAAAGCAAAATCTGCCAGATATCCGCCAAAAGCGTCTTTAACAGCGTTTGAAAGATTATCAATTCCCTTATAATTCATGAAATTAACCGTATCTTTAGCGCCCATTCGTTTTGCAAATTCAAGTCTCTGCTCATTACCGTCAACCGCTACAATATTTTCAACACCCATGGTGCGGAGAACCGCTATACATATAAGACCTATAGGTCCGCAGCCCTGAACAACAACATTTGAATTAAATCTCAGAATATCCGTTGTCTTAGCTCTTTCAACCGCGTGCACAAGAACCGCGCACGGCTCAATAAGAATTCTTGAATCCAAATCAAGATCAGACACGTTAAAGAAAGTTGATCCAAACTTTCCGCCTCTGATAAATATATAATCGCTGTACCAACCGTTCAGATGAACATCATCATCCGGAAGCAATCCGTATACATCCGCGCCGCCGACATTCTGCTTATTGAGATCGTACATTGTTATATCCGGATCATCCTTGAATATCATACAAGTAACGATTTTATCGCCAACCTTAACAGGCTTTCCGGCGCTGTCAACCTTTACATTTTTACCCATTTTAACGATTTCACCTGTACCCTCGTGACCAAGCACTACAGGAATAAGAGAAAACGGATCGTTTTTGTACTCGTGCGCGTCTGTACCGCAGACACCGCAGCCTTCAACTTTTACAAGAATATCATCATCTCCGACCTCGGGAATAGGATATTCCTGAATTTCAAAGTGCTTAAGCTCCGTCATCATTGCTACCTTAGCTGTCTTTGGAATATCACCCTTAGCGCCGCAATTACAACTGCCATGGCACTGCTTCTGAGGAGCAGCAGCCGGAGCGCCGCCCGTCATTTCCTGCAAAACCTGAGCGACAAGCTTTGCAACTTCGTTTTCATTTATTGTCAAGGTTATCAACTCCTCTTCTTTATTAATTAATATTTAATCAGACAATGTTTAAAGCGTCTGACAATACACAGCGTCTCTGACGCGTAAAACTTCTCGGAGAAGTAATACCCTCACCGGTCGGTCCCGCTATTGTAAAGGTCGTCCAACCTTCAGCATTAAAACCGATACCCGCATAGCTCGGCGCGTTCTTTACAAATATTGTCGTGCAAATCGCTTTTGCATACTGTGTCATATGATCTACATTCTTTGAGTGCAGATGCGCGCTGTGACGATTTCCATGCTCCGCCTTTACAGCCATTTCAACAGCCTCGTCAAAGGTGTCTACCCTTACGATAGGCAGTATCGGCATCATAAGCTCTGTCTGAACAAACGCCTGTGAAAATTCCGTCTCACATATAATACATCTTACATCCTCTTTTGCCTGAATACCAATCTGAGCAAGAATTTTCTTTGCGTCACGTCCTACCCAATCCTTGTTAATAACTCTCTTTGGCTTATCGCCCTCTTTTTTAGGCTTAGACCAAACAAGCACAACATCCTCAAGCTGCTTAACCTGTGACTCGTTAAGCAGATACGCTCCGTTTTTCAGCATATGATGGATAAGCTCATCCGCCACATTCTTCATAACAAAGCACTCTTTTTCAGCGATACATGGAAGATTATTGTCAAATGTGCAACCGTCAATAATATCTTTAGCCGCCTTTGGAATGTCTGCCGTATCATCCACAACAACTGGAGGATTACCCGCTCCCGCGCCGATTGCCTTCTTACCGGATGACAAAAGCATTTTAACGACCCCCGGGCCTCCTGTGGCAACAAGCATCCTCACCGACGGATCATTCACCATTTTATTTGATGTTTCCATAGTAGGATTAGCCACTGTTGCGACAATATTTTCAGGACCGCCCGCAGCAAGCACTGCTCTGTTTACAAGATCGACCGCGTATGCCGATATTCTCTTTGCATGCGGATGCGGATTAAACAAAACCCCGTTACCGCCCGCAAGCATACAAATACTGTTACATATTACCGTACAGCTTGGGTTTGTTGACGGTGTAATAGCGCCAATAATCCCGAACGGAGCCATCTCAACAAGCGTAAGGCCTCTGTCGCCGGAAAGAGCGCGTGTTTCTAAATCAGATGTACCGAGTGTCTTATCCGCCACAAGATGATGTTTCAAAATCTTATGATACACATTACCCATTTTTGTATCATCAACGGCAAGTTTTGCCATTGTTTCAGCTTCCGCATGCGTCAGCTTTCTGATTTCATTTATAATGTTTTCTCTTTGTTCCTTATTGTAATGTCTAAAGGTGGTATAAGCCTTGTTACAGGCTGCAATAGCTTCTTCCATTGTGTCAAATACACCAATCTGCTTTCTTTTCGGCGTATTATCGTAGGATGAAAGATCCATACCCGCAAGTACATTTTTTACAATTTCATTTACCTGCTTTTCGTCTATCATTAAATTTTCGGACCTCCTTTAAAGCGCACTTCAAAGTATGCTGAGGCAACCGCCGCAAGCAGCATATCCTGCTCTTTGGTTCCGCCCGATACTCCGACACCGCCGCATATTTTATTATCCCTCACAAGCGGATACCCTCCGCCAAGAAGCAATATACCGTTTCCGTTAGTCAAGCCATCCAAAGAGCCTCCCCTCGACTCCTTAAGAGCCGCATGAGTAGGCATTTTCAAAGCAACGGCTGTATACGCCTTATCCTGAGAAGCTTTGATACTTGCTATGTAGCTGTCGTCCATGGCATGAAGCAGAATTAAATTAGCTCCTTCATCACATATTGAAACGACTGTTTTTACTCCGATTATTCCAGACGCAATTTCAACCGCTTTTACAATCTCCTTTGCTATATCGAGACTAATCTTTTCTGAATAGCTTTTTTCTTGAACCGATATATCGGATTTCAATTTTACTATTTCAACCTTCAGATCTTTTTTATTAAAAATTTCTGCAGATTTGGGAGCCTGTTTTAGCGATGATTTTCCCGCGCCGAGATTTTTTGCAACCTCGCCTACAAGCTCATCAATTGTTTTCACAGCGCCGCCCCCTTTATAACAATATAAGTTCTGTTATTTATTCATCTGTTCAAGAACCTTTTTTGTAACCTCGGCTACAAGGCTCTCAATATCCTTATTGTCCGAAGCCGGTGCGGGACATACCTGCGACGGCAGCGGCTGAAAACCATGATAAGCGGCAGATGACTCCACACCATATTTTGCATTAGCCTCTGTCGGAGACAATGAACAGGTGTCATCACCCGCATAGCAACCGGGACAAAGCTTCTCCATCGGGTGCTTACCCGGAACGCCAAACTGCTTTCTAAGATCAACAAGCTTTTTAACCTCGCCGCATGGAATTTCCTTTTCACCGCCGAGAAGTCTCGCATACATCAATAGCTTTGCATAAAATTCTGTTGATTCCATTCTGAAAAACGCCGTATTCAGATCACAGCCGAAAGAAAGCGCACCATGATTTGCAAGAAGAATAGCGTCATAGTCCTGAAGATACGGCTCAAGTGACTCGGGAATTTCCATAGTTGAAGGAGTTCCATACTGAGCAATCGGCACAGCGCCAAGGAATATAATGGCCTCCGGCATAATAAGCTTATCCAAAGGAATACCCGCGATAGCGAAAGATGTCGCAATCGGAGGATGCGCGTGAACAACCGCTTTTACATCCGGTCTCTGCTGATAAACCTTAAGATGCATCTTAAATTCTGAAGAAGGTCTCCACGGACCGTTTGATTCCTTAAGATTTCCCTGACCGTCAACCTTACAGATCATATCAGGAGTCATAAAGCCCTTACTAACGCCTGTCGGTGTTACATAGTAGGTATCTTTATCTATCTGGACAGAAAAGTTACCGTCATTAGCGGCAACGAACCCGTCGTTATAGATCCTTCTGCCTATTTCGCATAATTCTTTCTTAATTTCAAAGTCAGATTTATACATGTTTTTCCCTCTTTTCTTTGTTTTATTTTGTTTTATTTTGTTTTGTCTTTATTATACACCATTACAGCCGTGTTGTAAAGACTTTTCATTACGTTTTTTCTATCTTTTTGCCAAAACCTCTGCAAAAAGATTTTAATTTAGCTGTATATTATTATTTTATCACAAAACAATAGCGTATTGCAAGTGCTTTAACTGATTTTTTGTACAAAATGACTGATTTTTTTAGGCTTTAAATGCATACTTAACTCTTTTAATAATTATATATCTGCTTAAAATCATATTATCTCATACATTGCTTGCATTTCGTTCGTCTTTTATGATACAATGAACAAAGAATTTTATTAATAACAGGATTAAGGATTTAAAATGGAAATTACTGAGAATAAAGAATATATAATAACAATAGACTCTGTATCTTCTGATGGAAGCGGGGTAGGACATATAAATGGCCTGACAGTATTTATTCCCTTAGCAGTTACGGGAGATACAGTGCAAGTTATAATTACAAAGCTGAAAAAACACTATGCTTACGGCAGGATAATAAAAATAATTAAACCTTCTTCATGGAGAACAGCTGAAAAATGTCCGCACAGTGAAAAATGCGGAGGATGTCAGCTAAGCCATATAAATTATGACTGTCAGCTCAAAATTAAAAAAGAGATTATTGAAAATTCTATGCGACGTATAGGCGGCTTTGATAAATTCCGTCTTGACGGAATTACAGGAATGGATACCCCCTATCATTACCGCAACAAAACTATATTTAAGATCGGCAATAAAGATGAAAATAATAATATATGCGGCTTTTATGAAAGGAAAAGTCATAATATTGTTCCAATTGAAGATTGTATTATAGGAAGTAAACTAAACAGAACTATAAACAAAGCTGTTATAGATTATATGAATAACTGTAATGTATCAGCTTATAATGAAAAAACACATAAGGGCACAATCCGGCATATATTTACTCGCGTTTCTTTTTCTACAAACGAATTTATGGTTGTTATTTCCGCCAATGCATATACTCTGCCAAACAAGGATTATTTAATAGCAAACTTAAAAAATATATCAAATAAAATTACAGGCGTTATTTTAAATGTAAATACAAAGAAAAACACACCTTTACTTGGCAAGAAGAATATAGTGTTATGGGGAAAGGGAACAATTACTGATACTATATGCGGTATACAATTTTATATATCCCCTGAAAGTTTTTTTCAGATTAACCCAATACAAACAGAAAAACTGTATAATAAAGCGATTGAATACGCCAATATTACACATGATATGACTGTCATGGACATTTACTGCGGCATAGGAACAATTTCGCTATGCGCCGCAAAATACGCAAAAAAAGTAATTGGCATAGAAATCGTTGAAAAGGCAATTTCAGATGCTAAAAAGAATGCAGAACTGAACAACATTAAAAATACAGAATTTTATGCGGACAGTGCGGAAAATATTGTTCCTGAATTATTGGAACAAAATATAAAGCCCGATATAGTAATATTGGATCCTCCCCGTAAGGGCAGTGATGAAACAACACTCAGCGCAATTATTAAAGCGCAGCCGAAAAGAATCGTATATATATCCTGCAATAGCGCAACGCTTGCAAGAGACTCAAGATATATTGCTGACAGCGGTTACACAATATCAAAAGCACATGGATTTGATCTGTTCCCGCATACAATACACGCTGAAACTATTATATTGTTTGAAAAATAAACTAATATAAATATCACATTTTAAAAGACAGTTTTATAATATGCGATCCTCGAAAGTGTTTGACTTTGAGAAACGTATCATAAAACTGTCTTTTATTTTATACAATATATCCTGAATACATGAAAAAGGACCGGTCAAATGACCGATCCTTTTAAATTTCAACTCTTTACAGAATTTATAATTCCTATTTAAGAATTAGTTGTCGCTGTTAAGAATCAGGTAAACTTCCTGAGCCTCGTCACCGTCAATAAATCTTACAAGAGCGAATACAACTTCGTCCTTAACATCCTCATCTGTCAAGTCAAGAATATCGTGACCTTCAGGTGAAGCTGTTGTAGCATTTGTTACCTTAGGTGTTGAAGCCATACCTTCGTCAAGAAGAACTTTTGAGCTGTTCTTGCCGCCAGCAGCGAAGTCATATGTGTAAATCTTAGCGTCGCCTGTTGAGAATGTGATATTATCAGCAGCATCGTAATCTACACCCTTAAATGTCTTATCGCCTATTGTGAAGTCAGCAACTTTACCAAGTGTGAATGTTCCGTTTGAACCATTTACAACCGGACCGAACTTAAGTGTTACCTTGTCACCATTTGTACGTGAAAGAGCTGTTTCAAGATCTGTAAGATCCTTTATAAGTGTTTCACCATTTGTAACTACTTTGTTATAAACGTCAGCATATGACTTACCATTCAGCTGAGTACCCTCAAACAATGGATCAATTTCAATGATTTCAGTAGCACCATTTGTTCTGTAAACGATTGGGTCACCCTCGTTAAGTGCAGGGATATCACAATCATCATCAACAATTATCTGTTCCTCTGTATCATTTACAACAAGGTTCAATGCTGTTCTTTCATCGTCAGTACCCTCAGGAGTTACGATTTCTCTGCTATTGTAGATAGCGATCTGTGTATCAGGACCATAGCTTGATGTACCTGAAATCATAAGAACAAATCTGTATGTGCTATCCTGCTTTGACTTGTCGAAGCCTACTACTTCATAAACGTTACCGTCAACAAGACTATCTTTTGAAACAGTCTTAATTTCATCCTTAGTATTTACATCACCGATGTCAAGAATTACAGTTGAGTCTGAAAGCTTAACTGCACCGATCTTGTCTGATGCTTCTTTATACTCTGCACTGCCTGATGGTGTCTCAGAAAGTACATCCTTTATAGTAATCTTATTTGATGATGAGCTTACTGAATACTCAATAACCTGCTTCGGATATCTTGCAAGCTTTGAATTCTCTGCTGAGTCAGGATCATATGCAGCACCATCATTAGCTGTTGAACCTGCAGGTAGGTATCCTACATAAGCAGCAACATTCTTATCGTCTACCTTATACTCAACTTCTTCACCTTCCTTAGTGATGATCTGAGCATAGTGGTCTCCGCCTGCCTTCTTATAGATGTTCTTCAATATAGCATACTTCTTATCAACTGTGCTTTCATCTATATTAGCAATTCTTCCGAAGTGATCAAGATACAGGCTGTATGTTGTTGACATTTCAACGCTTATTGACATGCCAGTAGCAGCCTTATACTTTTCACCGCCGATTGTGTACTCAATCGGATCTGATGAACCGATACCTGTGCACTTAACATTCTCTACAACATTTCTTGTTACGATTACATCATAGAAGTTTGACTGACTAAATCTGCCTTCTTCACAAGCGATGTTAAGAACGTCATCTTCTTCAAGGTCAGCAGGTTCAATAGCCTCGCCGTTCATTGTGAATGAGTATGAATATGTGTCGTCATCCTTATAAACAGTCATCTTAGAGCCAACGCCTGCGCCCTGTGCCTTAAATCTGATTGAAGTCTCATTTGACTTGTCAATTACTTCTTCAACTACAGCTGTAACATATGAATTAACCATAACTACATTGTAATCTGCATCTGTGCTTGTTGAACCAATCTTAGTTTCCTTCTGAAGAGTTACAGCAGCTGTATCATTCTTTTCAATGTACTCAACAAGTTCAGCAAATGTGAATGATGATTCTTTACCATTGATATATACTGTATAACCGTCAGCAAGTGAATACTTTGTTGAATTTCTGTTTGAACCTGCAGGATAGAAGTAAAGTGCAGCTTTTGTATTGCCTGCAGCATCTACACCCTTATCAAAATCCTCAGCCGCAACAGTTACTGACTTGTTAGCAGCAGCAGGAACGATTGAGATGATTACATATTCATCATCTTCATTTTTCTGAATAAGCGCTTCTGAATAAGTTCTCAGAAGTGAAACAGCATTTGTATCACCGAAATAAGCGTCTATATCAACAGGATCACTGCTCTTGATATATTCCTTATCAAAGTTATCTGCCTTTTCAACCTGGAATGATACCTTATCAGCATCAATGTTGTCTGTTTTGCTTGTCTTTGTTACACGGCCGAATACCTTGTATGCGTCGTGCTTCTCTGTGAATAGTGTCTGGTAATCCTTACCTTCGCCATCCATTGTCTTATAAACCGGCTGCGGAGCACCGAACAACTGCGGCTCATACTTCTCAATTACGCAAAGAGGTGTATCCATTGCGTTATCAATCATCTGAGCAACCTGCGCTCTTGTAAGCTGGTCATCGTCATTAGCTGATACACCGTCTGTTATGCCAAGTGAGTTAGCATACAGCTTGTATCCGCCCGGATACGGGTTAGGCTGAGCCTGTGCATATGTGTCATAGCCCAAAGCTGCAACAAGCATCTTCTGAGCCTGTACATATGTAACATTGTCATCAGGACCGAATGATGTATCATCATAACCTGAAATGAAACCGTCTGTTACGCCCATTGCTATATAACCCTTTGCCCAGTGATCAACTGAATCGCTGAACTTTGATGTACCTGCTGACGCTGCCGCTGATTTACCCTCGCCGCGCGCATCAACAATCATCTTTGTGATTTCTGCTCTTGTTACAAGACCTTCTGGCTTGAACGTACCATCTTCATAACCGCTAATGATGTCTAATGCAGAAAGCTCCTGAACAGCCTGTGCATAGCTTGCTGTTGATTCTACATCAGGAAAATTAACGGCAAATGCAGCAAATGATGATACTGACAATGTAAGAGCAGCCGCTGCTGAAATTACCTTTTTGAGATTTTTATTCATTCTCAAATCCTCCCTTTTAATTTTCGTATTTCTGAAGGGTTTCCTTGTACCCTGTCTGCGCCCTCCCCGCATAACAAGGCTATTTTACGCATTGATTATAACACGGACAATCCGTTAAGTCAATGCACGTATTACAGTTGTAAACAAACTGTAACCTCTGTTACATTACAGCTATTACCTGCTTTGCCGAAATGCAACTCCATATTACGGTAACAATTTTCAACTAATGCTTCTACCCGATTATTCGAAAACTGCTACTGAATATTTTACTATCTCATAATGCTGTTGTCAACAACTTTTTTATACCAGCAACGCCAAATTTTAAATTTTAATGCATTTTCACAAATTATACGAAAATGCTTGGCATTTTTTGGTTAATTTGTTTGAGTAGGCCCCAGCCATTATGCTTTACACTTAGTTAGACTCCTATTTCCTTAAAAAAGTTCCGATTTTTTATAAATTTTTTTATTTTTTTATTGCTTTACTTTATTTTTTCTATATAATAGTGTATAACAGCGCTGTACATACCTATAGCTCTACCCTTAGGGGACAGCCGGATAATGACAACAGGAAAGGAAACAGTTAATATGCCAAAATACTATGCCGTGCGCAGCGGCTATCATACGGGAATATTCAAGACATGGGAGGAATGCAGAAAAGAAGTAAACGGCTATAGCCGGGCGGAATTCAAAAGCTTTAACACAATAGCGGAAGCAAAAAAATATATTGCCGCCGGTGAACAGATCAGTCTGACTGAAGAAAATGATACTCCCGACAGACAGCTCAGCCTGATTGAAGAAGCCGCTTCTACCAATACAAATACAGCCTTAGCATATGTTGACGGAAGCTATAATAAATGGGATAAGCGCTTCGGATGCGGAGTTGTAATATTTTACGGCGGGAAAAAAATCACCTTCTCCCGCGCCTTTGACAATGCCGATCTCGCCCAAATGCACAACGTCGCCGGAGAAATTGAGGGAGCAAAGCTTGCCATGCAGTGGTGTATAGACAATCTTCAGACTATCTGCCATCCTTCTAATGGCATCAGGACTTAGCACTAATTTCTTTAGTTCTTCTATATAGCGATTGTCAATCTCCTCTCCAATCACCCGAAAAAGTCCCTTTTCTTCTGCCTCTTTTCTCTCCATCATCTGAATCGAAGCAAAATCTGTCACTGCCCGCACTTCTGCGATAATCTCCTTATCTTTTGGTGCGGTAATCTGTGCTCCATCTTCCCAGTATACCTTATACCCATTATATTCTGGCGGATTATGGCTGGCGGTAATTACAATCCCTGCGATACATCCAAGTTCCCGAAGTGCAAACGATAATTCCGGTGTTGGGCGAAGCGTCTCAAAACGATATGTCCGAATCCCATTGGCATTTAGACAAAGAGCCGCTTTCTCTGAAAACTCTGTCGAGCAATTCCGGGAGTCAAAAGCAATCGCCACTCCCTTCTCTTCTCCGCCCTGCTTCTTAA
>CAJTPP010000007.1:64228-64793 GCA_910578235.1 uncultured Clostridia bacterium
CACGAAGCCCACCTGTGCCAAAAGAAAGGTCTTTATAGAAGCGGTCCTCTATCTCCTTCTCATCCCCTGCAATCGCCAGAAGCTCTTCTTTGGTCGCCTTGTCAAATATCGAATCATTACACCATTGTTCATATCTCTCTTTGTAGTTCATTGTTGACTCCTTTCTCTTTCAAATCTATACACCAGTCTATTTATTTTGTAAATGACTTTTTTATTTGTCTAAATACTTTGATATATTTTTTGCGTATGTATTATTCCATAAATTCTTAGCCTTATCCAATGTCTGTTTATTGTATTTATATATTCTACATTTTTTATTACCTATTACTGATACATTATACTTAATGCAACAATTACATTGCCAACATACACCCAATCTTGTTTTAGATACTCCAAAATCAATCGTACCTCCATTAGTCATGGTGTTCAATAACACTGTTGCTATGTTTTCAGAGGATACAAACTGTAGTTCCCTCTGCCAGTTATTTTTACTTGTATCTATGTTGTATCTTCTGACTATAAAATCTACTATATCATTTTTCTTTATCCATGCTTCCTTGTTATC
>CAJTPP010000008.1:0-2069 GCA_910578235.1 uncultured Clostridia bacterium
GTTTCGGCCGGTCAGCAGGATACTGGAAGAGCGTAAAAATGAGATAGAGAAAGACTTTCTTGCCGCTGAAAACGCTTCCTCGAGAGCGGAGGAAATCAAGGCTCAGTATGAAATGAAATTAAACTCTGTAAAGGATGAGGCTGACGGAATAATCAAAGCCGCCGTTAAGGCGGCGGACGCGCGCTCGGAAAGCATGGTTAGGGAAGCGTCGGAGGAGTCGGCGCGTATTATTGAGAGATCCAAAGGACAGATTGAGGATGAGAAAAGGAACGCCGTAAATGAAGCGAGAAAAGAAATAGCAGCAATGGCTGTTCTTGCGGCACAGCAGCTTATAGGAAAGAAATTTGATACTGAGGACGATGAAAAATTAATTACGGATATTATAGACAGGATTTAGGTGATTAAAGTGATTAAGATAAATTCAGTGAAAGTTTACGGAGAGTCACTCTATACGCTTGCATCTGAGGAAAAGACAGAGGAGCGGATTTTGTCCGAATTAAAAAGCATAGCGGAGCTTTTTAACGAGCATCCCGATTATGTGAAAATACTTGACTCTCCGCAGATAGCGCGCGAGGAGCTTATGACAATATTGAATGAAGATTTTTTCGGTAAGGTACACCGTTATACACTGAATTTCCTGAAACTGTTAAGTGAAAAGCATATGGTGCATTATCTTGAGGAATGTCTTGGAGAATATGAGCATCACTATAACAGGGAAAATAATATACACATTGTAAATGTTACAACGGCAAAACCTGTAAAGGAAGAGCTTCTTGAACGTCTGGTGCGTAAGCTTGAGGAAAAAACAGGCGGCAGAATAATGCTGAAAAAACATATTGATGAAAGCTGCATAGGCGGCATAATCATAGAAACGGATAAAAAACGTATTGACGCAAGTATAAAAACCGGGCTGGAGAATATGGAGCGGGCTTTGATATAATATTACAGGAGTGGAACATGCAGGATTTAAGCAAGGTCATAAAAGACCGTATAAAGAATTATGACAATGTAATACAGGAAACCGAAACGGGAACGGTTATAGAGGTTGGTGACGGAATTGCGCGTATACACGGACTGGACAATTGTATGTCGGGTGAGCTTATTGAGCTTGAAAATGGCGTTATGTCAATGGCTATGAACTTAGAACAGGATTTTGTCAGCGTTGTAATTCTTGGCGAGGATATAGCTGTCAGGGAAGGTTCGGCCGCAAAACGCACCGGACGTGTGGTAAATGTGCCTGTAGGCGAGAAATTTCTCGGCAGAGTAGTTGACGCTCTCGGCAATCCTATTGACGGAAAAGGCGCGGTTGAAGCGGAGGAGTACAGAAATGTCGAGGAAAACGCGTCAGGAATTATTGAGCGTAAGTCGGTAAGCGTGCCGCTGCAAACCGGCATAAAAGCGATCGACTCGATGATACCGATAGGACGCGGACAGCGTGAGCTGATAATAGGCGACAGGCAGACGGGTAAAACGGCAATTGCCATAGATACTATAATCAATCAGAAAAATACAGACGTATACTGTATATACGTCGCAATAGGACAGAAGCGTTCGACTGTAGCGTCGATTGTGGACAGGCTGGAAAAGGCGGGCGCGATGAATTATACGATTGTTGTTTCCGCTACTGCTTCTCAGTCTCCGGCATTGCAGTATATCGCGCCTTATGCCGGCTGCGCCATGGGTGAATATTTTATGTATAAGGGTAAGGACGCGCTTATTGTGTATGATGATTTGTCTAAGCATGCGGTTGCGTACAGAGCGCTGTCACTGCTTTTACGCCGTTCGCCGGGACGTGAGGCATATCCGGGAGATGTGTTTTATCTTCATTCGAGACTTTTGGAAAGAGCCGCGAGACTTTCGGATGAGCTTGGCGGCGGCTCTCTTACGGCGCTGCCGCTTATCGAGACACAGGCGGGAGACGTTTCGGCGTATATACCGACAAATGTAATATCCATTACAGACGGACAGATATTTCTTGAAAGCGAGCTCTTTCATTCGGGCATAATGCCGGCTGTAAATCCCGGTATAAGTGTTTCGCGCGTCGGAGGAAACGCGCAGATAAAAGCGAT
>CAJTPP010000008.1:2079-5654 GCA_910578235.1 uncultured Clostridia bacterium
AAAAAGGTTGCGGGAAGTCTGAAACTTGCGTATTCTCAGTATCGGGAGCTGCAGGCATTCGCGCAGTTTGGCTCTGATTTGGACGCTGATACGAAAGCGCGTCTTGAAAAGGGAGAGAGAATAGTAGAGGTTCTAAAGCAAGGAAGGAACAGTCCTGTCAGAGTGGAGCTTCAGGTGGCTATTATTTATGCGGTGATAAACGATATGCTTAGTGAAATACCTGTAGATCAAATACGGGAATTTGAACGGTATTTGTTTGAGTATATTGAAAATAACGCGCATGACGTAATTGACGCTATTGCGGCTACAGGTGATCTTGATGACGATACCGAACAGAAACTGAAAAAAGCCGTAGAGGAATGCGTCGCGCGTATGAAATCTGTATGAGGTGAAATCTTATGTCTGCTTCTTCAATGAAGATAATAAAAAACAGAATAAAAAGCGTGCAGGGCACGATGCAGATAACAAAGGCGATGGAGCTTGTGGCGACATCAAAAATGCGCAAGGCTTCGGAGCGTATTGAGAGCGCAAGGATATATTTTGATATATTGCGTGAAGCGATTGAGGATATTACAAAGGATAATAAGGATTTTTCATCTGTGTTTACGCAAAAAAGATCTGGAAAGACGTGTCGTGTTGTTATAGCGGGAGACAGAGGGCTTGCAGGCGGATATAATCATAATCTGCTTAAATCGGTGGAGACTGATAGCAATGATATCATTTTTCCGATTGGTGTTAAAGCGCGTGAATATTTTTCAGGCTATGATATTTACAGCGATAAATATGTAAAAGCGGGAGATGTGGAAATGAGCGACTGCCGTGAAATAGGCAGATTGCTTGCGCGTGGTTACGAGAAAGGTGATTTTACGTCTGTCAGTCTGTCGTATACATCATTTGTTAATATGCTTGTGCAGCGTCCTGAAAGTGTGGAGATACTTCCTCTAAGGGTCAGGAATACTGACAGCGGACCTAAAAATGTTAATTACAGTCTTGTTATATATGAGCCTGACGCGGAGACGGTTTTTGAAAAAATTATACCGCATTATATTTCGGGAATGATATACGGAGCGGTTTGTCATAGCGTGGCTTCGGAGCTTTCCGCAAGACGCAACGCTATGGAGGCGGCCAATGATAACGCGTCGGAAATGATAGACAAGCTTCGGCTTGAATATAACAGCGCGCGTCAGGCGTCAATAACGCAGGAGCTTACGGAAATAACCGCCGGTGTGGAGAATTTGTAAAAGTAATTTGCGGACATAAATAATGTAAAAGAGGAATAGTTATGAGTCAAACAGGAAAAATAGTGCAGATTATAGGGCCTGTGCTCGATATAAAATTTGAGGGTGACAATCTGCCTAATCTGCTGAATGCTATTGAGATTAAAAACGGAAATGAGCGTGTTGTCGCAGAGGTTTCTCAGCATATAGGAGATAATATTGTCAGATGTATATCAATGAACTCGACGGACGGACTTGTGCGCGGTATGGACGCTGTGGATACGGGGCGGGGGGTATAAGTGTGCCTGTCGGAGAAAAAACACTTGGCAGAATTTTTAATGTACTCGGTGATACAGTTGACAATATGCCCCGGCCCGAGACAGAAGAAAAATGGTGTATACACCGCGAGCCGCCGTCGTATGACGAGCAAAATCCGGCAACGGAGGTGCTTGAAACAGGTATTAAGGTTGTAGATCTGATAGCGCCATATGCGCGCGGCGGAAAAATTGGTCTTTTCGGCGGAGCGGGCGTAGGAAAAACTGTGCTTATTATGGAGCTTATAAATAATATCGCAAAGGAGCACGGCGGTATAAGTGTGTTTTCAGGTGTGGGCGAGAGAACAAGAGAGGGAAACGATCTGTATAACGAGATGAAAACGTCCGGAGTTCTTTCTAAAACCGCGCTTGTATACGGGCAGATGAACGAGCCGCCCGGGGCGAGAATGAGAGTGGCACTCACAGGGCTTACAATGGCTGAATATTTCAGAGACACTGAGCACCGTGATGTGCTGCTGTTTATAGATAATATTTTCAGATTTACGCAGGCCGGCTCAGAGGTTTCGGCGCTTATCGGACGTATTCCGTCGGCAGTGGGCTATCAGCCTACGCTGTCAACGGAAATGGGCGCGCTTCAGGAGAGAATAACATCAACGAAGAACGGTTCTATAACGTCAATTCAGGCGGTGTATGTGCCGGCGGACGATCTTACAGATCCCGCTCCTGCGACAACTTTTGCTCATCTTGACGCGACGACGGTTTTGTCAAGGCAGATTTCGTCGCTTGGAATTTATCCCGCGGTTGATCCGCTTGAGTCAACATCAAGAATACTTTCTCCCGATATAGTGGGGACGGAGCATTATGAGACGGCAAGAGCGGTGCAGAAGATACTACAGCGTTACGGGGAATTACAGGACATTATAGCCATTATGGGTATGGACGAGCTGAGCGATGATGATAAAAACACTGTCAACCGAGCGAGAAAGGTGCAGAGATTTTTGTCTCAGCCGTTTTCTGTTGCGGAGCAGTTTACCGGTATGCAGGGAAAGTACGTGCCTGTAAAAGAGACTATACGCGGATTTAAGGAAATTATTGAGGGTAAATGCGATGATATTCCCGAAAGCTGCTTTTTGTTCGTAGGAGGTATTGACGAGGCTCGTAAAAAAGCGGAGGAAATGAAGGGGTAGATTATGAGTACATTTCATTTACAGATAGTAACACCGGGCGGATTGTTTTTTGACGGTCAGGCGCAAAAGCTTATAGCACGGACGATAGAGGGAGATGTCGGTATATTGAGCGGTCACAGCGATTATGTAACCGCGCTTGCGGGAGGAAACGCAAGCGTGACAGACGGTGACGGCAATATGCGGCAGGCCATGTGCGGAGGCGGTATTTTGAGCGTGAAAAAAGGAATAACACGTATTGTTGCGGATAATTTTGAATGGGATAGTAATGGACACTGAACTTGTTCGGTGTCTTTTTTGTATGTGGAAATAAATTGTTGCAAATTTTTTGTATATATGCTATACTAAAACTGCGACAATCTATAATTTAATATTGTTTTGGATACAAATAGTATATAGCTTTGTAAAAAAACGCTGTATGCTTTGTTTGTCATTTAACTATTTGTACCAGACAATGAATTATAGATGTGTCGCAGCATTTACCAAAGCAGGCGTTTTTATTGTGCCGCTAAGGTTTATGCCGCGGCACATTTTTTATTCAATTTTTTACAAAGTTATATTTTAGGAGGAATGACAAAATGAGGAAAAAGGTATTAAGTGTTTTTATGGCGGTCGCTATGATATTTTCTTTGGTTACGCCGGTTTATGCAACATCAAAAACAAGGGATGACGCAATAAATTGGGTTAGGTCAAAAGAAAATCAAAAAATAGGTAGTGGTCAGTGTGTTGCGTTAATCTCTGCATATTACAGCTATTTAGGCGTTAGTCCTGTCAGTGGTAATGGCTGCGATTACGCAACAAATTCTCTTCCAAGCGGGTGGACAAGAGAAAAAGGCGGTGTGCCTAAAAAAGGTGACATTTTAGTTTATACAGGTGGCTATGGACATGTTGCAATAGCC
>CAJTPP010000008.1:5664-8898 GCA_910578235.1 uncultured Clostridia bacterium
GAAACAACGAGCTATGGATGGCATCAAAACTGGGGAGGACAGTATGTGCAGTGGGTTGATAGAAATTACAGCAGCAGTTTTTATTCCTCATATGAAGGTGTTACAAAAAAGTATTGGGGTTGTATAAGACCGAATTTTTCGGATGCTCCGGCTGATAAAACACCTCCAACATTAAACAATCTTCGTATTACAAGTGCGAATGAAAGTTCATTTACCATATCTGCTGAATTAGATGATAACGTAGCCGTAAAATCAGTATGGTTGAATGTTTACGGGCCAGGCGGAAATAAGGGATATTCTGTGTCTGCGTCAAAGGGAACTTTTAATCATACTATAAAATACATCGATTACGGCGGGTATGGAAAATACAGTGTTCATGCGTATGTGTCTGACACATCGGATAATCAAGGCGTACAGGGAATGAATAACTTTTATCCGTCGGCAAACAGAGGAAATGAATTTTATGGAGTAATACTCAATAAAGCAGTTTGGAAACCTATTGAAGTTTGTGAAGATAACTATGTACGTCTTGGTATAGAGGACGGAACTGCAAAGCACGTATGGCGTTTTAATAGAGAAGGTGACGGAACATATAAAATTACATCGGCACAGAACGGAAAAGTGCTTGATGTTCACGGCGCATCAATAGAAGATGGGGCAAAATTATGGACATATGATGATGTCGGAGGCGATAACCAAAGATGGATTTTATTAGAGAAAAACGGCGGATATGTTTTGCACCCAAGAAATACAACAAGGGTATTGGACTTGACGAATGGAAATACGGAAAATGGTACACAGGTACAAATATGTGGAAGCAACGGAACAGATGCACAGATTTTTGCAATCTATACGGGTAATGAAGTACAGCTTAAAGCTCCTGTAATGACAGTAAAGGCGGGGACTTCGTCAAGCCCAACTGTGTTTGAATGGAATGAAAGCCATATATACGGTGAAAAAAGATTTGATGTTAAGATATGGAAGAATAAGCTTTTTGATGGTGATGCTCATCATATAGAATGGGGCACCCATTCATCATATAGCATTAAGTTACCGCCGGGACATTATGAGGCTTATGTTGATGCGTCAAATGAACTGCAATGTTTAAGAAGCAATGTTGTGGCTTTTGATGTGGAATTTGATACATTTCATTTGTATGTTATAAGCAATGTAGTATCAGATGGGACGAAGTATATTGTTAATTCTGATATAAATCTTCTTATTCAACCCGCCGTATATGCGGCGGCGTTATACGCGTCGGACGGCAGAATGCTGGACATACAGACCGTCAGTTTATCGGGCGGAGAAACATCGGCTTCTGCCGCGCTTTCAAAGCGGACAGACGCAAGCTATATAAAGGTATTTCTCTGGGACGATTTAGAAAGTATGCAGCCGTTATGCGATTGTGAAAGACTCAGTATATAATCCATATTTTAAACAAAATTTATTCCTTTTTATGTTGACATGAAGGTTAGGGTAGAGTATACTAATGCTAAGAAACGGAGGGATAAATTTGGATATAAAAAAATATTATGAGGATTTACATACGCTTAATGTAAATACAGAGCCAAACAGGGCGTATTACGAAGTGTATTCAGATATAGAAAACGCAAAAAAACAGAATGAGAACAGAAAGCGGCTTTTAAACGGTGAATGGGATTTTATGTATTACGGCTGTGTTGATGATGTGCCTGAGAATTTTATAAAAGGAGAAACCGACGGCTTTGACAAAATACCGGTTCCATCCTGTTGGCAGATACAGGGATATGACTGTCATCAGTACACAAACACACGTTATCCGTTCCCGTATAATCCTCCTTATGTGCCTTATGAAAATCCTTGCGGCGCTTATGTAACGCATTTTGACGGGAATAAGCAATACTCGCAGTATTTAAATTTCGAGGGTGTTGACTCGTGTTTTTATGTGTGGCTGAACGGTGAGTTTGTGGGTTACAGTCAGGTGTCACATTCCACCTCGGAGTTTAATATAACTGACAAGGTTAAGAGTGGAGATAATATTCTTTGTGTTCTTGTGCTGAAATGGTGCGACGGAAGCTATCTTGAGGATCAGGATAAATTCCGTATGAGCGGAATTTTCAGGGATGTGTATATTTTAAGCCGTCCTGAAAAGCATATAAAAGACTACAGAATTGAAACTGACATGAACGGAAAAATAAATGTGTCTGTTGATACAGACACGAGTGTCAGTTTTATTCTTGAAAATGAAAAAGGACAGATTTACAGCGGCAGCAGTTCTGAAATTGTCGTTGAAAAGCCTGTATTGTGGAATGCGGAGTATCCGTATTTATACACGCTGTATCTTGTGACTGAGGACGAGGTTATAAGAGAAAGAGTAGGTTTTCGAGAGATAACAATAGATGACGGAGTGTTTTTATTTAACGGTAAGCCTGTTAAAATGAAAGGAGTAAACCGTCATGACAGTGATCCTGTGACAGGCTATACAATAAGCAGAGAGCAGGCAAAAAAGGATTTGATGCTTATGAAGCGTCATAATATTAACGCTCTTCGCACAAGCCATTATCCCAACGCTCCATGGCTGACGCGTATGTGCGATGAATACGGATTTTATGTTATAGCCGAGGCGGATCTTGAAATTCACGGCACTGCTGCAATTTACGGAGGTTCTCAGGCTAATACCTTTGGTTTGCTTGCGAATAATCCCGAATGGAATGATGCAATTACCGACAGGGTTCAGCGTAGCGTAATTCGGGATAAAAACCGTCCGAGTGTGTGTTTGTGGTCGCTCGGAAATGAGGGCGGATACGGTGTAAATATGGAAAATGCGGGCAGATGGGTTAAAGAGTATGACAGTACCCGCCTGACGCATTATGAAAGCAGTATGTGGCAGATGCCATGTGTAAGGAACGACACATCCATGCTTGATGTGGTGAGTACAATGTATGCGGATTATGATTGGATTGACGAGTATTTCAAAAATCCGGGCGAGCACGTATGGCAGACGATAAGCTCGGAGAACGGCGGTTCCTATAGCTGCGCGGGAAAGTGGATTAATTTGTCGGAAAGCAAGCTTTCTGAGAATGAAAAGAAACAGCTTGCCGCAAAGAAGCCTTATATGCAGTGCGAGTTTATGCATGCAATGGGTAACGGTCCGGGCGGAATAAAGGAATATATTGACAGAATGTACCGCTATGACGGCTTCTTCGGAGCGTTTGCGTGGGAATGGTGTGATCATGCCATAGATATAGGCGGGGG
>CAJTPP010000008.1:8920-13479 GCA_910578235.1 uncultured Clostridia bacterium
GGTGATTTTGGCGAGTTCCCGCATGACGGCAATTTCTGCGTTGATGGTCTGGTATATCCTGACAGACGTCCGCATACCGGTCTTCTTGAGTATAAACAGGCAATCAAGCCGTTTGCTGTAAAAACCTACAGTAATATAATTGTAGTGGAAAACAGATATGATTTTGCCGAGCTTAATGACAAGCTGATTTTTGAGGTGAACGGTCAGGAAATGACGTTTGATGTGCCTCCGAGAGGTAAAAAGAGTTTTCCGCGTCCGGACGGAGACGTGCTTATGATTAAAGCATATCAGAGAACAAATGAGCCGTGGGCAGACAAGGGTTATGAGATTGGATTTGAACAGCTTGTGATAAATGATACGGTGGAGAAATTAAAGAGTATAGATACTTCAGAAACGCCTGAAATATCTGAGCAGGGAAGAAATATTACTATTTCAGGCAGTGATTTTAAATACATATTCGATAAGGCGTCAGGTAATTTTACAAAGCTGAACAGCAGTATAACGCGTCCTGTAGAATGGAATGTATGGCGCGCTCCTACAGATAATGACCGTAATATACGGATCGAGTGGGAAAACGCCGGGTTTGACAGAGAAATACCGTTTGTTTATGATATTTCATATGAGTGCGGTGAAGGAAAAGCTATAATAAAATGTGTGAGCGCGCTCATCCCCGCGGCACAGAGAAAGACTCTTGATATATCAGCTGTATGGACAGTATACTCTGACGGTACTATTGATATGGATGCGCATGTTGAAGTTGATGATATTATGCCGGTTCTGCCGAGATTTGGTCTCAGATTTTTTACAAACGGCAAAAAGGTAAAGTATTATGGATACGGACCGCATGAAAGTTACAGCGATAAGCATTTGTGCTCATATTTGGGCGAGTTTTCATCTGATGTAAGCGATATGCATGAGGATTATATAAAGCCTCAGGAAAACGGCAGTCATTTCGGCGCGAGATATGTTGAAACTGATAGTCTGCGCATAAGCTCGGATATACCGTTTTCGTTTAATATCGCTGAGTATACTCAGGAGGAGCTTACAAAGAAAAAGCATAATTTTGAGCTGGAAAAATGTGATCACACAATACTTTGTGTGGATTATAAGCAGAACGGAATAGGTCAGAACAGCTGCGGGCCGCTTACAAGACCGGAATATCGTTTTGACGAAAAAGAGTTTGAATTTAAACTCAGAATTGAAGTGAAATAAAGAGGGACGCGCAATGCGCGTTCCTTTTATGCATAAAATTGGTTTATAAAGGATAAAAAAGATAAAATAATTTTACCAAAAAAATATCAAAATAAATATGGACTATTTCGTTATTTTATAGTAAAATAATGTATAATAAATATTTTATATTTGAAAGGAATGAATATAAATATGGTACTAAAAACTAACAGCGCGCTTGGCGAGGTGGCGATTTCAAACAACGTCATTGCCGAGATTGCGGGCGCGGTCGCGACTAAGTGTTACGGCGTGGTTGGAATGGCGTCAAGAAATAAGAAGGACGGAATTGTAAATCTTCTAAAACCCGACAGTATGTCTAAAGGAATAAACATAAGCGTTGAGAATGACGGAGTAGTTATAGAAATTCATCTTGTTGCGGAATATGGAATAAATATAAATACAGTGTGTAAAAGTATAGTAAACCGTGTCCGTTATACAATTGAAAATAATGTTGGAATAAAGGTGAACAGGGTGAATGTAAGAGTTGAAGGTGTAAGAGTAGACTAAGTTATAGGCGTAAGGTATTTATTTTGAGG
Source organism: uncultured Clostridia bacterium (assembly GCA_910578235.1). Taxonomy (GTDB): domain Bacteria; phylum Bacillota; class Clostridia; order UBA1381; family UBA1381; genus Hominilimicola. The sequence continues at coordinate 10,687 of CAJTPP010000008.1, forward strand.
GGTGATTACGATAGAAATTCTGGACGGAAACATATTCGCGCAAATGATTGTAAGCGGCGCGAATAATCTTTATAATAACAAACATACTGTAGATGAGCTTAATGTATTTCCCGTGCCTGACGGAGACACGGGAACGAATATGTCACTGACAGCGGGAGCTATCGCTGCTGAGCTTACAAAAAAATCTGAACTTACAGTGACATCGGCGGCTGATATAATGTCATTTGCCACACTTAGAGGCGCGCGGGGAAATTCGGGTGTTATATTGTCGCAGTTTTTTCGGGGCATTTCAAAGAGCTTGAAAGGAAAAAATGAATGTAATGCCACCGAGTTTGCTGCGGCGCTCAAAGATGGATCAGATGCCGCGTATAAAGCGGTAATGAAGCCTACTGAGGGCACAATATTAACGGTGGCACGCGAAGTCGCTTCCGGGGCTCAAACTGTCTCCAATGCGGAAAGCGATATTATATTGGTAATGGAGAGAGCTGTTGAGTGCGGTAATAAAGCGCTCGCGAAAACTACACAGATGCTTCCCGCTTTAAGACAGGCGGATGTTGTAGACGCGGGCGGTCAGGGATGGATGTTTGTGCTGGAAGGCGCTCTGGAATATCTTAAAACCGGAACAGTAACAGAGAAACAGGGCGGTGAAAGCGTATCTTCTGAGCCTGTCTCGGTGAAATCACAGACATCGGTGAAAAATGAGAATATAAAATTCAAATATTGTACGGAATTTATAGTGGAAAAAAAGGAAACAGGTCTGGATGTCGGGGAATTCAGAGACGCTATTGCTCCGAAAGGCGATTGCATGCTTGTTATTGACGATGAAGAAATTGTAAAAGTGCATATTCACACCAATCATCCGGGCTTTGTGCTGGAAGAAGCTGTAAAGCTGGGAGAAATGATTAATCTGAAGATAGACAATATGAAGCATCAGCATAAGTCGATTATTGAGGGCAGCAGAAATCTTGGGAATAAAGCGCCAATGAAAGTTACGGCAAAGGAAAAGGATATCAAAAAGAAGGATAAGAAATCTGAAAAGCCGAGGAAAGCGCCGAAACCGTCTCCTGAAGAAAAGGATTACGGTTTTGTCGCTGTGTGCATGGGACGCGGCATGACAGGAATTCTCAGTGATCTTGGCATTGATAGAATTATTGAGGGCGGACAGACAATGAATCCGAGCACGGATGATATACTAAAAGCGGTAAAGCGTGTAAAGGCAAAGACTGTATACGTGTTCCCCAATAATAAAAATATTGTTATGGCGGCGCGTCAGGCGGCCCAGATGGCGGAAGATAAGACGGTTGTGGTTATTGAAACAACAAGTGTCCCGCAGTGTATAAGCGCTATGATGGCCTTCAATGATAAGAAAACTTCGGAGGATAATACGAAAGCCATGACAAGAGCGGCGGGAAAGGTTGAGACCGGACAGCTTACTTATGCGGTGCGTGATACTGAAATTGACGGTATGGAGATAAAGAAGAATGATATTCTTGGTATGGTCGAAGGCAGGATAAGAGCTGTGGGCAAAGATACGGACGATGTTCTTAACAGCGTGGTTTCAGAAATGGTTGATGAGGATACGGAATTTTTGACAGTGTATTATGGTAAGGATATAAAAAAAGCGCAAGCTGATCGAATGTTTAAGGCGCTTGAAGCAAAATATGAAAAGGATGAAATAGAAGTGACATTCCGAAGCGGAGGACAGCCGCTTTATTATTACATCATTTCAGCGGAATAACGGAGGAGAAATCGTATGCCTAAGGATATACGATATTTAAAGGGCGTCGGTGAAAGGCGAGCGGCGCTGTTTAATAAAAAGGGAATAAAGACAGTAGAGGATTTGCTTTATTATTTTCCGCGTTCTCATGAGGACAGATCGGAAACAAAGGAAATTGAAAACTGTATGGAAGGAGAAACGGTGTGCGTCAGCGTCACCGTTTTTTCGCCTGTAAAGGATACTCAGGTAAGGCGTAATCTGCTTGTGTCTACCATGGCCGTATGCGACAGTACAGGCGCGCTGAATATCGTCTGGTATAATAACCGCTATGTAAAAGGCCGCTTTATGACAGGCGACGAGTATATTATGTATGGAAAAATAACGCGCAGCCGAGGCAAACTGGAAATGGTCAATCCTGTTTATGAAAAAAAAGGCGATGAGCGTTTTACAGGGAAAATTGTCCCGCTGTATCCGCTCACGGAAGGGCTTACACAGAAGCTGCTTCAATCATCTATGGAGCTGGCGATAAAGGATACGGGAAGGCTTGAAGAATACATACCGTCGGAAATACGCGATAAATATAATATCGCTGAATTGAATTATGCTATGAAAAATATTCATTTTCCCGATGATTATGAGAGCTATAATATTGCCCGTGAAAGATTTGTGTTTGAGGAATTACTTATACTCCAGCTCGCCTTGCTTTCAAAGCGTGATGATAACACCTCGCGTGAAGGAGTTGTGTTGGAGGATATTTTGTGCGTTCAGGATTTTGTTTCTTCTTTGCCGTTTCCGCTTACGGGCGCGCAAGGAAAACTCTTGATGAAATATTAGGGGATTGTCATAGCGGAAAAATGATGAACAGGCTTGTACAGGGTGATGTGGGCAGCGGTAAAACCGCTGTGGCGGCAGCTGCAATATATACAGCTGTGAAGAATGGTCATCAGGCGGCCATGATGGTGCCGACTGAAATTCTTGCGGTGCAGCATATGGAAACGCTCAGTGAATTTTTTAAAGACAAGGGTATAACCGTTGTAATGCTTACGGGAAGCATGAAAACAAGAGAGAAACGGCTT
>CAJTPP010000008.1:13489-57695 GCA_910578235.1 uncultured Clostridia bacterium
CGAGATATGATATCGCTGGGCGCGGCAGATGTTGTAGTCGGCACGCACGCTATAATTCAGGACACTGTGGAATTTAAGGATCTCGCTCTTGTTGTGGCGGACGAACAGCACCGTTTCGGAGTAGGACAGAGATCAAAGCTTGCGGCAAAGGGCAACAGTCCGCATATGCTTATTATGTCCGCTACGCCTATTCCCAGAACACTTGCTCTTATACTGTACGGGGATTTGGATATTTCCATAATAGACGAGCTTCCTCCGGGAAGAAAGCCTGTAAAAACGTATGCGGTGGGCGAGAGTATGCGTAAGCGTATATTTGCTTTTCTTGAAAAGAATGTACTGGCAGGCGGTCAGGCATATGTCGTATGCCCGCTGATTGAGGAGACTGAAAAGAGCGACTTACAGAACGCGCAAATGCTTGCCCAGAAGCTTCAGGAGATGTTTCCTGATTTTTGCGTCGGACTAATGCATGGAAAAATGAAGCCGAAACTGAAAGAAGAGGTAATGAACAGCTTTGTGAACGGAGAAATAAATATACTTGTATCAACCACAGTTATTGAGGTTGGAGTAAATGTGCCGAATGCTAATACAATGGTAATAGAAAACGCGGAAAGGTTTGGCCTTTCGCAGCTTCATCAGCTTCGCGGACGAGTGGGACGAGGAAACGAACAGGCGTTTTGTATATTGTTTGCTCATGGCAATAATGAAGTAACAAAGAAACGTATGGAAACTATGTGTATTTCAAATGACGGTTTTTATATAAGCGAGCAGGATCTGAAACTTCGCGGACCGGGTGATTTTTTTGGTACCCGTCAGCACGGTTTGCCTGAAATGAAGATTGCCAATCTGTTTGAAGATGTCAATATACTGGAAAAGTCACAAAAAGCCGCGCGAGAAATTATGGATGAGGATATGAGGCTTTCGTCCAATAAATACAGGGGATTGAAAAAGAGGGCTGATAAAATAATTGATGATGAGATAGTCATGAATTAGCAAAAATTACATGTTTATATTTTTCAAATCTGCATAAATTATATTTGGGTAAAAAACTCAAAAAAAACTTTATATGGAGGAAAAAAATTATGTCAAAAAACAGTAACAAAGCAGCACTTGAAAACTTCAAAATGGAAGCGGCAAGAGAAGTGGGAGTAAATCTTGAAAAGGGTTATAACGGATCTCTTACTGCAAAGCAGGCAGGCTCAATCGGAGGCCAGATGGTTAAAAAGATGATTGAGAGTTACGAAAATCAGCATAAGTAATTTTGTAAAAGAGAATAATTACTGACGTCAAGTCAGTGGATTATACAGTAAAAAATAAATTAAACCGCCTGTTTGGGATTACTTCCAAACAGGCGGTTTTATGTTATAACAGATCATTAGCGGTTAATATAAAAACTCTTTGTTCAATCACATATTGAACAAAGAGTTTTTGAAGCGCGTTTAATTGCGTTTGTTGTTTTTGATATTAACCTTCCATGTGTTTGCCAAGGAAGCCTGCCGCTGATTCTGCAAGTTTTTCATCAACTTCTGAGGGACTTTCGCCGTCTTTCATGATGAACAGTACAGAACCGATAGTGTCTCCCTCTGAAACGATAGGAACAACAACACCGGCGTTATACTTGTCAATTCCGTCTGCGACAGAGACAGGCTTGCCGTCTTTATAGCTTACAACAAGCTTTTCGCTCATAACATTTTCAAGCTCTGAACTTACAGGCTTTTCCATAAGCTCTTTCTTTGGCAGACCTGAAACGGCGATTACGCTGTCACGGTCGGTAATACATGCTCCGTGTCCGCTTGCTTTTGCAAGTGTTTCTACATAATTAGTGGCAAAATCACCAAGTTCACCTATTGGTGAATATTTTTTAAAAATAACCTCGCCGTCTTTCTCGGTATAAATCTCAAGCGGATCTCCTTCACGAATTCTCATAGTACGGCGGATTTCCTTAGGGATAACAACTCGTCCAAGGTCATCTATTCTTCTTACAATACCAGTCGCTTTCATAACAAATTTCCTCCTGTATATAATTTTATAATTATTTGCTATGCACTTATTATGATTTTTTTTACCGAGTATTATTCAAAAATTTACATAATTCATGTTAAAAAATTTGATAATAGTATAGAAATATTGAAAAATGGCTTATTTATGCGGTTTGGACTATGCTATGCATGATGCGGTAATATGACTTAAAAGGAATAATTATGCAATAAAATGTATCTTTCAGTAAAAAATTGGCATAAGACTTTGCGCGTGAAAACATGGGTATATCTTGATATATTTATTGCAATACTGTAATGTGGTTTACAGTATTTTTTACAGGTGTCTTGACAGGTGGCATTACAAGTGGTATACTTATGTAAATCAAATAAAAGGGGATAAATGGTTATGAATGAAATCACAAAAGAAATTGAACGGCTTAAAAAAGAAAAAAATGCTGTTATCCTTGCGCATTACTATGTGAATGACGAGGTGCAGGAAATAGCTGATTACATAGGTGATTCATATTATCTCGCAAAAATAGCAGGGAACACTGAGGCAGATATAATTGTATTCTGCGGAGTGTCTTTTATGGGCGAGAGCGCGAAGATTTTAAATCCGGATAAAACAGTCCTTGTTCCTGATTTGTCCGCAGACTGTCCTATGGCTCATATGGCCGAGGCAGACAAAATTGAAGAAATGAGGAAAAGATATGATGATCTGGCGGTTGTATGCTACATAAATTCTACGGCTGAGCTTAAATGTCACAGTGATGTATGCGTCACTTCGTCAAACGCTGTTAAAATTGTGAAAGAATTGCCAAATAAAAATATTTTTTTTATTCCTGATGAAAACCTCGGCAGATATGTCGCGAAGCAGGTTCCTGAAAAGAATATTATTTTAAATGATGGATTTTGTCATGTACATGCGGATGTAACGGCAGAAACCGTGAAAGAAATGAAAGAAAAATATCCTGACGCGCTTGTGCTTGCGCATCCTGAATGCAGGCAGGAGGTACTTGACATGGCAGAGTATATAGGCAGCACTTCGGGGATAATAGATTACGCCGCGAACAGTAAAAATAAGGAATTTATTATTTGTACTGAAAGCGGCGTAGGATATGAGCTTAGAACAAGAAATCTTAATAAGAAATTTTATTTTGCAGGAGAAAGGCTGTTGTGTTCTAATATGAAGCTCAATACTCTTGAAAAAGTATGTCATGTACTGAAAACAGGAGAAAATGAAGTTTTTGTAAATGATGATATCCGCAGAAATTCACTGACTCCTCTTGATAGAATGCTGGAAATAGCCAGATAAAAAGGAGATAATAATGAAAACAGATATAGTCATTGTTGGATGCGGAGTAGGAGGTTTATACTGCGCTCTCAATCTGCCGAGTGATAAAAAAATAATGATAGTAACAAAATCCGAAGCGGACAAAAGTGACTCTTTTCTTGCTCAGGGCGGTATATGCGTCCTTAGAGATGAAACGGATTATGACAGCTATTTTGAGGATACAATGCGCGCCGGACATTATGAGAATAACAGACAGTCGGTGGATATAATGATACGTTCGTCAAAGGAGATTATATCCGACCTTGTTGATATAGGAGTAAGTTTTGAAAAGAAAAACGGAGAGTTTGTTTATACTAAGGAAGGCGCTCATTCAATACCGCGGATATTGTTTCATGAGGATATAACAGGTAAGGAAATCACTTCGCATTTGCTTGCCGCGGTGAACAAGCTTGATAATGTAACGATTGCGGAACATTTCACAATGGTGGATATAATTGAAAAGAATGGTGAATGTCATGGTATAATAGGACATGATACCGATGGCAATTATATGAGTATATCAGCTGATTATACGGTGTTTGCTACCGGAGGTATAGGCGGCTTGTACAGGCATTCCACAAATTATAAGCATCTCACGGGAGACGCGGTTGCTGTAGCGTTTAAGCATGGTATAAGGCTTAAAAATATTGATTATATACAGATACATCCGACAACGCTTTATTCGAGGAAAGAGGGTAGGCGCTTTCTTATTTCCGAGTCAGTGCGCGGTGAAGGCGCGGTTTTGTTTAATTCGCATATGCAGCGGTTTGTTGATGAGCTTTTGCCGCGTGATGTGGTCGCTAAAGCTATTTATAAAGAAATGGAAAATGACGGTAAGCCGTATGTGTGGCTGTCAATGAAGCCTATACCGACTGAAAAGATAAAGTCTCATTTTCCTAATATATACAGGCATTGTCTGGAGGAAGGCTATGATGTTACAAAGGAATGTATTCCTGTTGTGCCGTCACAGCATTATTTTATGGGTGGAATAGATGTTGACGAACACAGTATGACGTCTATGGACAGACTTTATGCGGTAGGAGAAACGGCTTGTAACGGTGTGCATGGAAAAAACCGTCTCGCCAGCAATTCTCTTTTAGAAAGTCTTGTTTTTGCAAAGCGTGCGGCAATACATTTGACAAATAATTATGTGAGTAGTAATTTTGACGATAATATAGAGATTGATAGATCCGTATATAAGGATTATAAAGGAAAATACAGAAAAATGGTTTTGAATGAAATAGAAAAGGAGAAAATGAAAAATGAATAGTATTACAATGTCATTAAACGCGGATGAGCTTATTTTAAGCGCTCTCAGAGAAGATATAACAAGCGAGGATATAACAACAAATTCGGTTATGCGGGAATACAGACTGGGTGAAGTTGACCTTATTTGCAAGCAGGACGGGGTTATTGCCGGACTGGATGTGTTTAAAAGGGTATTTGAGCTTTTGGACTCTGATACAAAAATCCTGCTTCATGCAAAGGACGGAGATTTGGTAAAAAACAGTGATAAGATTGGAATTATCAGAGGTGATATACGAGTGCTTTTGTCTGGCGAAAGGACTGCGCTTAATTATCTTCAGCGCATGAGCGGAATAGCTACATATACACGCTCAATAACGGAACTGCTAAAAGACAGCAAAACAAAGCTTCTGGATACTCGGAAAACAACGCCGAATATGAGAATATTTGAAAAGTATGCTGTTAAAGTTGGTGGAGGATATAATCACCGTTATAATTTAAGCGACGGAATATTGCTAAAGGATAATCATATAGGAGCGGCCGGAGGCGTCAGAGAAGCGGTACAGATGGCTAAAGAGTATGCGCCGTTTGTGCGTAAGATAGAGATAGAAGTTGAGAACCTGGAAATGCTGCAAGAGGCTCTTGACGCCGGCGCGGATATTGTTATGCTTGACAATATGAGCGTTGACGATATGAAAACAGCGGTTAAAATGGCGGACGGCAGAGCAGAAACAGAATGCAGCGGAAATGTAACAATAGAGAATATTGAGAGACTGGTTGATATAGGAGTTGATTATATTTCCAGCGGCGCTCTGACACATTCCGCTCCTATACTTGATTTGTCTTTAAAAAATCTTCATACTGTTTAAGAGAGGTTGATGATATGAACGCAATCGAAAGACGCGAAAGGATTGTGGAGCTTATAATTACAAGTGACGAGCCGGTGTCCGGAAATATGCTGTCAAAAAAGCTGAACGTGTCAAGACAGATTATCGTTCAGGACATTGCGCTGCTTAAAGCGTCAGGGTATGATATTTTGTCCACAAACAGGGGATATATTATTAATAATACGGCTATGCATACAAGGGTGTTTAAAGTGCGCCACACAAATGATCAGACAGAGGATGAGCTTAATCTTATGGTAGATATAGGCGGAACAGTGGAGGACGTGTTTGTCTGGCATAGGGTTTACGGCAGAATAAGAGCGTCGCTGAATATTTCATCAAGAAGGCATGTACAGCAGTGCATAGAGGGACTGGTAAGCGGAAAGTCCACCGCTCTCATGAATATAACCTCTGGCTATCATTATCATACCGTAAAGGCTGATAGCGAGGAAACGCTTGATCTGATTGAAAAGGCTCTTGCGGATAAAGGCTATCTTGCGCCTGAAATATAGGAGAATAAAAATTATTCTTAAAGGAGACTTTGTATGAAAACTCTATATATTGAATGTAATATGGGCGCGGCGGGTGATATGCTTATGTCAGCGCTGCTTGAGCTTCACCCTGACGCGGAGAATTTTATTGAAAGAATGAACAGGCTGGAAATACCGCATGTACGGTTTGAGAGTGAGAGGTCGGTGAAATGCGGAATTACCGGGACGCATATTAGTGTTACGGTAGACGGTCATGAGGAGCGCGAGCATCATCACGAACATCATAGTCACAGCGCGTTGCATGATATTGAGCATATAATTTCACATCTTGATATAAGCGAAAATGTTCGGAAGAATGCTAAGAGTGTTTATCGTATTATTGCTGGCGCAGAAGGGCATGTTCATAATTGTGATATGCATGATATTCATTTTCATGAGGTTGGAACAATGGACGCGGTAGCGGATGTTGTTGGGGTTTGTATGCTTATGGACGAGCTTTCTCCGGACAAAATTGTTGTATCGCCTGTTCATGTGGGCAGCGGTACGGTCAGATGCGCTCACGGAGTCTTGCCTGTTCCCGCGCCGGCAACGGCATATATTCTGCAAGGAATACCAATATACAGCGGGAGCGTGAGGGGAGAATTGTGCACGCCAACAGGAGCTGCGTTATTGAAATATTTTGCTGATGAATTTGGATCAATGCCGGTAATGAGGATGGAAAAAATCGGTTATGGTATGGGAAGCTGTGATTTTGAAGCAGCCAACTGTGTGCGCGCAATGATAGGCACAACAGACAGCGGTGTGGAAGAAATAATAGAGCTTCGCTGTAATATAGATGATATGACGGGCGAGGACATTGCTTTTGCGGCAGACCGTATCTTTGAAGCGGGGGCCGTTGATGTGTTCACAATACCTGCTGGAATGAAAAAAAACAGGCCTGGAATTATGCTTGCGTGTATGTGCGGCGGAGAAGACAGAAAAGGTGTGCTTCATGCAATATTTCGTTATACCTCCACAATAGGAGTCAGAGAATACATCGGAAGGCGTTATGTTCTTGACAGAGAAAAAACGGAGCTTAATACATCATATGGGAAAATTAACGCAAAGAAATCATACGGTTATGGAGTGACAAAAATAAAACCCGAGCATGATGAGCTTGAAAGAATTGCTTTGGAGAATGATGTGGCAATAAGAGATATAAAAATAGAATAGAAACATATGGAGGCGGGATATGCCGGAGAATAATTTATACAGAAGAACACCTATAATGGGATGGGCTTCATGGAATTGTTTCCGCACAGGCATCAGTGAGGAAATATTAAAAAAGCAGGCGGATTTTCTTGTTAAAACAGGTCTGGCTGAATGTGGATATACGTATTTTAATATGGATGATGGATTTTTTGGCGGACTCGTGGAGAACAGGAGCGGATATAGCGCCGGTATTTGAATCGGTGCTGCATCAGCTTGATGTGATAAAGCCTCTTGCCAGATATTGTTCACCAGGACATGTAAACGATCTTGACATGATGCAGATAGGAAACGGTCTTACTTATGAGGAGGAGAAAACTCATTTCGCAATGTGGTGTATGATGTCAACTCCGCTTATGATAGGTTGTGACCTTACCAAAATCAGCGGTGAAACGCTTGAAATTCTTAAAAATAAAGAATTGATAGCAGTAAATCAGGATAGCGCGTGTTTGCAGGCTTTTGTTGTAAAAGAAATTAAGTCTAAGGACGGAAAACTTATTGGAGAAGTGTGGATAAAGGATCTTGGAAAAAAGAATTCAAATGAAAAGGCGCTTGCTGTTTTAAATAGGAGCAATGAAACGATTGAAATATCTTTTGATTTGTATGAAGCAGGTTTTAAAGGAGAAATACTGAGTGTACGTGATTTATGCCATCATACGGAGATTGAGACGGAACGGTATGTTAACGTAAGTACTGCCGCGCATGGAGTAAATGTATATAAAGTATGTTCTGAAAGTTCGGAAGAACTGATAAATAAGGATGATAAAGGTGAATTTGAATTAAAGCCTCTGAATAAAATAGACGCTGACAGAGCAAAAGATCTTATAAATAATGGCGCGTGTCTTGTAGATGTGCGTACAAAAGATGAATATGAAAAAAATCATCTGAATGACGCTGTAAATATTCCATATATTGACATTCATGCGATTGCGGATAATTATCTTAAAGATAAAGATCAGGATATTATCGTTTATTGCGCGACAGGTAAGCGTAGCTATCAGGCAAAGAACAGTCTTGATTATCTTGGTTATCGGAATGTCTATTATCTCGGTGGTGTGGATATTTAATTTATACGGCTTGACAAATTATTGAAATATGATATAATTATAATCAGAGTGAAACCAAAGGTTACACGAAGGGGTACACCACCGCGGGTGTAGATACTTCTTTGTGTAACCTTTTTATTTTGGAGGGAATGAAATGATTATACTTAATGGTCAGGAAAGTGAGAACTATAGCACGCTTTCAGAGCTGCTTGACAAAAACGGCTATAGACGTGAAATAATTGTAGTTGAGATAAACGGTGTTATTATAAGAAAAGATGATTATGATATGATAGATATAAAAGACGGTGATATTATAGAAATCGTGCATTTTATGGGCGGCGGTTCAAGATAGGAGTTATAAATATGGAAGATAAGCTGATATTAAACGGACATGAATTTACATCAAGATTTATATTAGGCTCGGGGAAATATTCTCTTGAGCTTATAAAAGCCGCGGTTAAGAATGCGGGCGCGCAGATTATAACGCTTGCTCTCAGACGCGCTCAGGGTGGCGCGGAGGAAAATATTCTTGACTACATACCAAAAGATGTGACGCTTTTGCCCAATACTTCAGGCGCAAGGAATGCGGAAGAAGCAGTGAGAATTGCGCGTCTTGCAAGAGAAACAGGCTGCGGAAATTTTATAAAAATAGAAGCCATAAGGGACACTAAATATCTTCTGCCGGATAATTATGAAACATTGAAGGCGACTGAAATTCTGGCGAATGAAGGGTTTGTTGTAATGCCATATATGTATCCTGATCTTAATGTGGCAAGGGATCTGAAAAATGCGGGCGCGGCATGCCTGATGCCGCTCGGATCGCCGATAGGTTCTAATAAAGGCTTGTGTACTAAGGAGTTCATACAGATATTAATAGATGAGGTTGATATGCCTGTTATTGTAGACGCGGGTATAGGCAGACCGTCACAGGCATGCGAGGCTATGGAGATGGGCGCGGCAGCTGTTATGGCTAATACGGCTATAGCTACGGCAGGTGATGTTGCCGCTATGGCTGCAGCTTTCCGTAAAGCGATTGAAGCGGGACGGGAAGCGTATCTTGCGGGGGTGGGAGATGTAATAGAAAACGGATCGCGGGCATCATCACCATTAACGGGATTTCTGAGAAATTAAAGGGACACTAAAACAAAGGAGAGTAAAATGGAGAAGCGTACAAATCATATGGAATATATGGATGGCATGGAAATCATAAATTCGTCTATGCTTGATGAAGTTACTGCGGTAATGAATGATTATGATTACAGCAAATATACCGGGCGTGATGTGAAAAACGCTCTTATGTGCGAAAAATTAACACCTGAAAATTTCGCCGCATTGCTTTCTCCGGCCGCTCAGCCTTTGCTGGAGGAAATGGCGCGGAGAGCAAAGGTTGAAACGCGCAGACATTTTGGAAACTCTGTGGCAATGTTCACACCGTTGTATATATCAAATTATTGTGAAAATTACTGTGTGTACTGCGGGTTTAACTGTCATAATAAAATAAGGAGAGCGAAGCTTGAGAAAACGGAAATAGATCGGGAAATGCGCGCGATTTCAGAAACGGGCTTGCAGGAGATACTTATTCTTACAGGCGAGAGCAGAAGTATGTCTGATGTGAGTTATATAGCCGCCGCCTGTGCTATCGCAAAGAAATATTTTAATGTTGTGGGTGTTGAGGTGTATCCGATGAACAGCGATGAGTATAAAAAATTGCATGAAAACGGAGCGGATTTTGTGACCGTGTTTCAGGAAACATATAACAGTGATAAGTATGAGACTCTGCATTTGGAGGGACACAAAAGAATATTTCCATACAGGTTTTACTCGCAGGAACGCGCTCTTCTCGGAGGTATGCGGGGCGTGGGATTTGCCGCGCTTCTTGGACTTGATGATTTCAGAAAGGACGCTTTTGCAACGGGTATGCACGCGTATTTGCTTCAAAAAAAATATCCGCATGCTGAAATTTCGTTTTCATGTCCGAGACTGAGACCGATAATTAACAATGACAAAATAAATTCTAAGGATGTGCATGAAGCGCAGCTTTTACAGGTAGTGTGCGCTTACAGAATTTTTATGCCGTTCGCAAGTATTACCATTTCCACTCGTGAATGTGAACGCTTCAGGGACAATATTATTAAAATTGCCGCGACTAAGATAAGCGCAGGTGTTGATGTTGGTATCGGAGGTCACTTGGACGGCGGGAAAAAAGGCGACGGACAGTTTGAAATTTCTGATACGAGAAATGTTGGCGAGGTGTTTAAGACCATAAAAAAACAGGGTATGCAGCCTGTAATGAGCGATTATATTTATGTTTAAGATACTGTGTGTAACCAACAGAAAATTGTGCGTTGGCAATTTTACTGACCGCATATCCGAATTGCATAAAAACGATGTGACTGTAATATTACGCGAAAAGGATTTGTCTGAAGATGATTATACAATTTTGGCGGATAAAATTATCAGGGTGTGCCCGGATATAATATTGCATACACATATATGGGCGGCTGAACGGCTGGGGACAGACAGAATACATATTCCCATGAGTATGTCAGACAAGTATATTATGAAAAAATTTAATGTTACAGGGGTTTCGGTACATTCGGCAGATGAGGCGGTCAAGGCTGAGATTATGGGCGCTGATTATATAACGGCGGGGCATGTTTTTGAGACGGACTGTAAAAAGGGACTTGCTCCGCGAGGGACAGGGTATTTGAAGAAGATGTCGAAAAGTGTTAATATACCGGTGTACGGAATAGGAGGTATAACGCCTGATAATATAGAAATTATAAGGAAATCGGGCGCGTCGGGGGCGTGTATAATGTCGGGATTTATGCAGTGTGAAAACGTGGAAAAATATCTGATTAAATTAAATAGAGACGCTATACTTTAGGATACTATTTTACAAAAAAGTGCGTACTTGCAAAATTTTAAAAATATGGTATTATTATATAAGGCAACTGAAATTTCAGAGAAAGGATATAATGAAGATGGATTTTTTACAGATGGCAAAGGAAAGGTATTCAGTGCGTAAGTATAAAAATATACCTGTGGAAAAGAAAAAGCTTGATAAAATTCTTGAAGCGGGCAGAGTGGCGCCTACCGGAGCAAACAGACAGCCTCAGAGAATAATTGCGGTTACAGGCCCGGAAGGCTTAGAGAAACTCGGTAAGGGAGCGAAAACATTTGGAGCGCCTGTGGTGCTCATAGTGTGCGCGGATAAAGAGGAGGCATGGACGCGTCCTGCCGACGGTAAAATTATAGCGGACATTGACGCTTCAATAGTGACGGATCATATGATGCTTCAGGCAACTGAGCTTGGACTCGGCACTCTTTGGATGTGCTGGTTTAAGCCCGATATTATCCGTGAGGAATTTAATATTCCATTAAATTATGAGATAGTCAATCTTCTTGCAATAGGCTATGCGGATTGTGAGCCTTTGTCCGCTGACAGGCATGATGAAATGAGAAAAAAGATTACTGAAACTGTAACATACGCGTAAAAGAAAGGGAATATATCGGTATAAAACGATATATTCCCTTTTTGAATGTTATGGACGATTCACAGGAAAGAATATTTGTGTTTCCCATTGTTCAACGGGAATTTTGTCAAAATGCGAAGTGACATATATCTCATACGGCGGAGCAGTTATTTCATAGCCGTTATCGCTTATCCAGCGTGTTATGGCTCCGTATGCTTCGGGAAGCTTTGCGTATGAGCCGAAGTGTGTTGTTGAAGCGCAGAGAGCGCCGCTGATGGTTTTGTCTGACTGAGTTTTTTCTGCAACACCGAGAGCGAGTTCAATATCGCTGTTATCGGGATCGAATTCTTTGTCATGATAGAAAGCCATGCATTTGCCGTCAAGCACGATATTCTCGTCAGCGACGCGCTTGTAAAGTATTCCGTAGTATTTGCCGTAATCGTCTATGCTCATATTTTGTCTTACGGATATGACAGGCATATCCGTTGTTTCTGTTAATTTTATCTCATAATTATTCTGATAACTCATAATGTCACCTGTCCTTTCTAATGACTGAATGTGCTGTTCAAGGTCTTTTATCACTATGTTTGTGTCATAAATTGACTCGCAGAGCACATTTTTCTGTTTTTTTAGCTTGGATAAAAGTATACTGTTGTCAGAAAGCATATCCTTAATATCGGTCAGTGAAAAACCATAGTATTTAAGTTTTTTTATAAGAAGCATTTTTGGTATTTGTTCCTCGCTGTAAAAGCGATATCCGTTTTCTTCGTTGACTGTACATGGGTGTATAAGACCTGTTTTGTCATAATGACGAAGCGTTTTAATTGTCACCATACATGTTTTTGAAAATTGACCGATAGTAAGCATTGATATTCCTCCTGATTTGCAATATTGTTCATGAACAATTTGTATTATAATACCTGACCTTAGGGGAGAGTCAAGTGTTTTTTTGATTTTAATTAAATAAGCTTTCCGAGGAATATTTTGTCTCGGAAAGCTGTATGTTTTATTTTTCACTTACAATAATGGTGGGCAGTGACATTTCACTGTACTGTGTTGAAATAATACTGTTTTTTGCAATGCGTGAATATAGTCCGGCCATTTTTCCTCCATATACATAAATACCTGTAATGTTGCTGTATTTCTTGTATTGAGCATTTTCATCATGAGTTATGTCGATATTCCATGAGGAGTATGGCTCGCAGTATTCCTGCAGCAGATAGTGATTGCCGATATTGTTGTTAACCGCTTGTGTCCATTCTTCGTCTGTCATATTTTCAACACCTGCGTACACGCCCTTTGAAGCATAAGAATCTTCCGGTTTTATAACCCATTTGTTTTTTGTACGCAACACGTCATGCTTCTCTACCTGATCTTTTGTAAGAGAAACAGTGTATGGAATGTGTTCTTTTATAAACTGTACTTCGTCAGGCGTAAGAAATGCGGCAGTCATATTGTCATGAAGTATCTTGAATACAATTTTGTTATGAATGATCTGTGTTTTGAAATCACCGATCAGGCATACGTCATTATTTTCAGCTGCCTTTATGAAAGGCTGAACTTTATTATAATTACGCATTATGTCGCAGGTTACGGCTCTGCGGTAAACTGCGTTTATATGTCTGCCGTTTGGAGAAATAAGTTTACCGTTGTTGTATCTCAAATCTGTAATTTCGCATATTTCACATTCTATGCCGTTTTCCTCAAAAGCGGATTTAAAAGCTGTGAATTCGCGGCTTATATCTCCGCCGAAAAAATCTGTAATGGCCACATAAGGTGTTTCAACCGCCTTATCATAGGTTTGGTAAATATCCATAAAAGTTTTTACCCATGAATTAAATAATTCAAAGGTGCGCGCGTTATATTTTTTTGTAAATTCATTATAGGTGCTTGTTAGCCTGATGGCTTGATTAAGCTCCTTATCCTCATTCATGGCGCTTGAACCGTCCGCGTTAAACTCACAGAATTTAAAAGTAAAGTCGTCCTCATTGAAAAATATATCAATTCTTGCGATAGGAAGCTCGCATTTGTAATGATCGGGGCGGAGGATTAACTTTTCCAGTCTTTTTTCAAATCCGAATAATTTACGGTATTCGGCATTTGTTTTGTATTCACGGATAACCTTTTCTAAAATACCGTACATGGTGTCTGCGGCCTTGCTGAAAAATTCAGCCATTTCCTCTGTGAACATCTTAGGGATATATAGGGTATGTACATAATAGCCATGATATCTGGCGGTATATTTTTTTATATATTCCTGCTGAATTTTTGCGCTGGCAATACTTTTGTCCAAGCTTTCATCAGTAAGTTTTTTGTAAAATTCCTCTGTGTTTTGCAAGTCAAATCGTCTCCTTTAATGTTATGTTGATGATATTCAGCAGAACACAGACGGAATGCGCATGAGCTGTTCAATTTTGACGTCACCGCGAGTCAGAGGCTTAATATCTTCAATAAATTTTATAAAATGTTTTGTGTTATTGTGCTGTTCAATTGCGGTATCATTCAGCCATTCTTCGATAAAAGTGAATTTTGCTGGGGACAGTCTGTCCTGATAAATTCTATAGGAAAGATTGCCTTTTTCTTTGCGCGTATCACGAACAACATTTACAGCGCATTTTTTGAATTCTTCAACGCTGTTTTCAAGCACATTGAATTTGGCTATTACAGTAATCATATTTATCACTCCTTAATTGTATTATTGTATCATAAATCCCGTAATTTATCAAGTATAATAAAATATGCTCTTATTCTGTTTTTTCGACAAAGGTTCTGTGTTTTCAACAAAGGATTTTCATGTAAAAATATGGAAATATTATTAAGATAGAAAAATTACATTAGGAGGAGTATAAAATGGAATTGTTTTTATGGGGCAAATACCGTACCCTTGTGGTGAAGCTCTACGGAGAGCTTGACCATCACGCCGCGCAGAGGGTTCGGGAAAGCGTGGACAGGGAGCTTTTAAAAAGCGGGGCTGTAAATGTGGCATTTGATTTTGAGAATGTTACGTTTATGGACTCATCGGGAATAGGAGTTATAATGGGACGGTGTAAAATAACCAAATCACTGGGAGGAAGCGTTATAATATACAGCGCGCCGGAGGAAGTAAAGCGTATAATTACAATGGCGGGCATAGATAAAATAGTTACCCTGTCGGAGGATATAGAACAGGGCGTAAAGGAGGCTGCTTTAAATGTATAGAAACAGTATGAGGATAGAATTTCCGAATAATTCGGATAATGAGCGCTTTGCGAGAAATGTTGCGGCAGCGTTTGTACTGGAGCTTGATCCTACCTTGGATCAGCTTTCAGAGATAAAGACAGCGGTATCCGAGGCTGTGACAAACGCTATAATACACGGTTATGACAGTAAGGATGGGACGGTCACTATGGAGGGCAGCATTGTTGATGACACAGTCGAGTTTATAATATCGGATAACGGTATAGGAATATCCGATATACGCAGAGCGAGAGAGCCTCTTTTCACAGGAAAACCAGAAATGGAGCGTTCCGGTATGGGTTTTACGATCATGGAGACGTTTATGGATAGAATGGACGTGGAAAGCGAAGTCGGCAAGGGTACACGCATAACAATGTGTAAGAAGTTAAAGTAGGTGATTGCCGTGCGGGATAATACTGCTTTGATTGAACGCGTGCGGGAGGGGGACAAGCAGGCGGAAAATACAATGGTGGAGGAAAATATGGGGCTGGTGTACAGCATAGCGAGACGATTTACAAACCGGGGCTATGACAGCGAGGATCTTATACAGATAGGCGCTATAGGACTTATAAAGGCGGTACAGAAATTTAATCCTGAATTCAATGTGCAGTTTTCTACATATGCCGTACCGATGATTATGGGAGAAATTAAGCGCTTTTTACGTGATGACGGGGCGGTGAAGATAAGCCGCAGTTTAAAGGAAAATGCTATGAAGGGATGGCGCAGCGAGGAAATGCTGCGCAGGCGTCTTAATCGTGAACCGACTATTAAGGAAATATCGGAAGAATGCGGTATTGACGCAGATTTGCTGGCTCAGTCGTTTGAGGCGGCGGCTCCGCCCGAGAGTATATATGAAAGCGTGTATGACAATGGCGATAAAGAAATTCATTTGCTGGACACAATAGCGGGAGAAGAAATAGAAGATGGAATAATTAATAAGGTGCTGGTAGATAATATTCTTTCTCAGCTTAATTCACGCGAAAAGGAAATAATTTTAATGCGCTATTTCAGAGGAAAAACACAGTCGGAAATAGCGGGTGTTATCGGAGTGTCTCAGGTGCAGATTTCAAGGATAGAAAAGAAAGCCATAGAGAGGATAAGAGACAGCATAAAGCGGGAATAAAACACGCACCCTATAGGGGTGCGTGTTTTATTCCCACTCGCAAATGATTTACTCATTTACGTCCGCGCTTAAATGTATTTCGCAAAAATCCGCAAGCGGCATGTAAGCGCCGTTCCATACAAAGACATTGAGCTGTTTTGAAGTGTTATCGGACAATGTGTATTCAAATAAATGGTCTATATTTTTCACTTGCTGCTGAGTGATGTTAACAAGGGTGTTATCCCTGTATTCAGCGATATATAAAGTGTCACCGTATTCCGCAATGTTTTGTATATTACTGTTATCAACAGAAATATTTACAATATCAGAATGTCCTGTCTGTGACGCGGAAACCGAATACAAAGGATATTTTATAAGTGTCAGCGGAACAGTTTCTGTTATGCCGTTGTTTATGTCATCAGCAATTTCAAGATATATAGTATCGTTATTTATATGCAGTCCGTATATGTTTTTGTTTTTATTATCAAAAGCACGAGTGTAAAAAACTTCGGTGTTTCCGGAGCGGAGATTATATTTATACACTGCATTTTTCGAGTTGAAATATAAATCACCTCTGTATTTGACAAGTGAACTGTACTTGCCGTTGTATCTCCATCCGAAAGATGAGGATGAAGTATATACAATGTCAGGATCGCCTGAAATTGAATTCACATCAACAGAACAAAGATTGTTCTCGGTGTCAAAATAGTACCAATTTCCATCGTCATAAGCAAGTTGTCTCGGATATTCGTGAAGGAAATAATCGTCATATGTGGTATCATCAGCAATATATATGCTTTCGTCATTCCATTCTGTGTGACCGTTGTCAATAGCCTTTATCGCATTATCGCTCAAAAGGAAGTATTTGTGATATGTTTGAGAAGATGGCGAAACATACGCGCTGCTATTCTCATGTGTTGGATCATCATATGTCAGGTCTATGTGATACCACTTTCCGTCAAGATGAATTTTATTCCAGATGTGCGCGTGTTTTATGCTTGGAACAGGCGCCCACGGAATATCCAGTATATCCATCATATATCCGAAAAGGCGCGTATAACCTTCGCATACGCCTGTTTTCTGCATTACCATTGTGTCGAGCCGGCGGCTTGTCAACGTATTGTCATATTCATAATTTGATACAATGTAGTCATGCGCAGTAAGCGCTTTTTCCAAAGGTGTCATATTGTTGTCAATATAAGATAAAATTTTGCGGGCTTCCGCGTCAATAATAGACTGTCTGAGTTTTATTTCATCTTTTGTCATAGAATACGGGTGCAGTGTCACTGTTTCGCCCTCATTATTTTCTGTTTGGATATCTTGCATAGAAATTGATGTGATTATGTCATTATTATAATGAGACATGAAATATCCAGACAAGAAAAATAATTCAGGATGTTCAAATTGCAATGCATAACTTAATTGTTCATTAAATGCGTTAATACTGCCAGAAGGCAGTGAAAATTTTGAAATGTCAATAGATAAAGGCATTTCATCATCAGAATATGGGATTTGTTTAAATCGGGTTACAATTTCTTCAATACATCCGTCAAAGTCTGCTTGTTGTGAGTTATAAAGGACAATATCGTTCTGAATATAGTGTCCGTAAGGCATGTTGTCGGGATAGTAAATAATACTTTTTTCACTATCGGCAAGCGCGGCGGTTGGCGCGAGCGTTGCGCATATGAGAAATGCGCTTATAATTCTTTTTAAAATTTGCATATTGTCGTCCTCCAATGGATTTAATTATAATGTATTTATCATATACTGTCAATAAGATTTTGGGAACTTGACGTGATTTATGTAAAATGCTAAAATATATGATAATAAGGTAATATAAAAGAGGTGTTTTTATGAAAAATATACTGTATTCTGACATATTCGGAGATATGCGGGTAATATATAACATGGATATGAAAACGGGCGTGACGGGACTGTGTATAACGCCCGATACCGACAAAGCATACGCCGATAGACAGGTAAAAATACATTCGCTTGCAGATGTGAAAATCATAGGAGATAATTATTCGGGGAATTATTTCGGCGGACAGTCAATGAAATACAGTGATACAACAAACAGTCTTAAATACAGTCTTCAGGAGCTTGCGGAGGATGACAGCTCAAAACGCGTGATAACATACCTTAAATCAGACAACGGGCTGGAAGTAAAGCATACGCTTACTTATAGAAAAGAAAGAAATTACATAACGGTCTCAACGGAGCTTGTTAATAACACGGGCGGCGATGTAACGCTGGAGATGCTGTCATCATTTGTTTTTGGAAATATTTCACCGTATCTTGACGGCGCGGGAGAAAATTCAATGTTGTTTCACCGTCTGCGAAGCAAATGGAGTCAGGAGGGCAGACTGGTGAGCGAGACTTTGGAGGATTTGCAGCTTGAGGAATGCTGGTGCTATGCCAACTCAAACAGTATTCGTTTCGGTCAGGTGGGCTCAATGCCGACAAAAGGGTACTTTCCGTTTATGGCGTTGGAGGACACAAAAAACGGAATTATATGGGGCGCTCAGATGGGGTGTCCGTCGTCATGGCAGATGGAAATAACCCGCGCGGATGACGGCGTGTGGCTTTCGGGCGGAATAGCGGATCGTGAATTCGGACATTGGATGAAAACGCTGAGAAGCGGTGAGAGCTTTTCTGGACCACCGGCGGTTATAAGCGTATGTTTTGGAGATACTGACGATATTTCATCGCGTTTGCTTGAAGCGCAGGAGGATAATCTGGATATACCTGAAAGCGAAGATACGCTTCCTGTAATATTTAATGAATACTGCGCAACTTGGGGAAACCCGTCGCATGAAAATATCAAAACAATACTTGAAGCGATAAAGAATAAAGGCATTGACTATTTTGTTATAGACTGCGGCTGGTTTAAGAAAGATGGCGTGCGGTGGGATATAAGCATGGGTGATTATATTCCGTCAAAGACATTGTTTCCGCATGGTATCGAAAATACGGTTGAGTTAATCAGATCGTATAATATGCGCGCGGGTATTTGGTTTGAATTTGAGAATGTCGGAAGCGCGTCCGAGGCGTATCACAATACAGATCATCTTTTAAAACGTGACGGAATACCGCTCACTACGCAGAACAGACGTTTCTGGGATATGCGTGACGAATGGGTAAGGGAATATCTCGGCGAACGGGTAATTAAATTTTTAAAGGAATACGGCTTCAGATACATGAAAGTAGATTATAATGAAACTATAGGTATCGGCTGTGACGGCGCGGAAAGTTTTGGAGAAGGATTGAGACAAAACATGAGGGCAACGATTGATTTTTTCAGACAAATCAGACGTGAAATCCCTGATATTGTAATTGAAAACTGCGCTTCCGGCGGTAACCGTCTGGAACCGTGCTTTATGTCGCTTTCTTCAATGGCGTCGTTTTCGGACGCGCATGAATGTGTAGAAATACCGATTATTGCCGCGAATCTGCAAAGAGCAATCTTGCCGCGGCAAAGTCAGATATGGTGTGTGATAAGGAAAGACGACAGCCTGAAAAGACTGGCATATTCGATATCGGCGGCATTGCTGGGCAGAATGTGCCTTTCGGGTGATGTTACGGAGCTGACGGCGGAGCAGTGGGATGAGATAGATAGGGGAATTGCGTTTTATAAAAAGGCTGTGCCTGTAATAAAATACGGAAAATCACACCGCTTCGGACCGAAAATAAAAAGCGAGCGTCACCCCGAGGGCTATCAGGCAATACTGCGCGTGAATGAGCATTGCGAGCTGTGCGTAGTTCATACGTTTAAAAACGCGCCTGTCACAATAAGCGTGCCCGCGGATGGGTATACTGTTTCAGCTTCATATTCTTACGGACACGTAAACGCGCGTACAGAAAACGGAGCGTTAATTTTAGAGGGCTGTGAGGATTTCTGCGGATATGGTATACTGCTTGTCAGAGACGGGCTTGATATGTAAACAATGCGTTTCAATTCAACTGATAAATATGGAATAAATTTGCAGAATATATGTCAAATAAGTGAAAATCACAGCGGACTATTCGGACGGTGTTTTGACAAATCTTGTGAGTGAAACACTACCACTGTCGGAAATAGAGCCTGAGCAGAACACAGCGGCAAAAAAAATATTCTATTGGGACAGTCTGGAGAGTATGACTCCTGTTTATAAGTTGAAATAAAATTTAGTCTTGACAAACATTGTGTGCTGTGCTAAAATATAAAAAGAGAACAAGGGTGTTTCTTCCAAAGGGATAGAAGCGCCCTTTTTTAATAATAGTATATATTATGTGGTTTAAATGAAAGGAATTTCGTTATGCTGACAAAGAAAGATATTTTAAATTTAGTTGAGGAAGAGGATGTCCGTTTTATACGTCTGCAATTTACGGATATGACAGGCGCAATGCGCAATCTTGCGATAACAGAGTCGCGTCTTGACGAGGCTCTGGATAATCTCTGTATGTTTGACGGGTCGTCAATAAAAGGATTTGCGTCTGTGGAGGAAAGCGATTTGTATCTGCATCCTGATAATGATACGTTTGCTATTTTTCCATGGAGACCTCATCAGGGCAAGGTGGCGCGTCTGATATGCGATATATATAAGCCGGATGGTGCGCGTCTGGAGAGCGATCCGAGATATGTGCTGCAAAAAGCGGTAAAGGAAGCTGAGGAAATGGGCTATACCTTTGATATTGAACCGGAGTGTGAGTTTTTTCTGTTTAATACTGACGAAAGGGGAAACCCTACGATACAGCCGCATGATAATGCGGGTTATTTTGATCTTGCTCCGCTCGACAACGGCGAAAACTGCCGGCGAGAAATATGCCTGACGCTTGAAGAGATGGGTTATACCATTGTGACTTCACATCATGAAAAAGCGCCGGGGCAGCATGAGATAACATTCAGGGGATCGGACGCTGTAAAAACAGCCGACAGGCTCGTGACATTCAGAACGGTTGTAAAGACAATCGCGAAGCGCAGCGGACTTCACGCCACATTCATGCCTAAACCTATTGTGGGACAGAGCGGCAGCGGACTTCATCTAACAATGTCACTGAAAAAAGACGGAAAGAATGTTTTTTATAACGGTGATAATTCGGAAAGACTTTCGGACGAGGCTTACCGTTTTATAGCGGGACTTTTAAAATACACGCCGGATATGGCGTGTATTACAAATCCTACCGTAAATTCGTATAAGCGTTTTACGCCTGGTTATGAGGCCCCGTGCTACATTTCATGGTCGGAGAAGAACAGAAGCCTGCTGGTGCGCGTACCGTCGTCGAAAGTAAGGGATACTGTGCGTGTTGAACTGCGTTCACCCGATCCGACGGCAAATCCGTATCTTGCGATTGCGGCATGCCTGAAAGCCGGTTTGCTCGGAATAAAGAATAATGAAGATCTTCCGCCGAGTATTGATGTGAATATATATAACCTTTCCGAAAAGGAAAGAGACGCGCTCGGTATAAAAAATCTGCCTATAAGCCTTAATGAAGCTATAAGAATAGGAAGGCAATCAGAATTTTTAAATAATTTGCTCGGAAATGAATTTGCGTCAAGCTATTTTGAAGCGAAAGAACAGGAATACAATGAGTACCGTCAGACTATAAATCAATGGGAAATTGAAAAATATTTGACCGAGTATTAAAGAAATTCCCGATAAGGAGGGACTGACGTGGAACGGGTAGTACTGGCTTTCGCAAAGGACGAGACTGCGGATAAGATAAAGAAAATGCTTGACGGCAGCGGCTTTGAGGTATATATGATTTGTCATTCCAGAGCGGAACTGCTTCGTTCTGTTGCGGAGCTGGACGAGATACTTGTGATAATGGGGTATAAGCTGCCCGACGGTGTTGCCGATGACGTGTATTACGATCTGAGGGATGGACAAAAACTTATGAGCCTGATAAAAGCGGAAAGGCAAAGCGAAATATATAATCAGGATATTTTTGTTGTAACGCTTCCGATTAACAGGCAGATATTGATAAATGCAATTGAAACCTTTATCGGAATAATTGAGCGTCAAAAACACAGAATAAAACGTACACCGGAGGAAAAGAAGATAATTGATGACGCGAAGGCGTATCTTATGGAAAATCATATGATGACCGAGGAAGCCGCGCATAGATTTATTCAGAAACGAAGTATGGATACAGGCGCAAGATTTATTGATACGGCAAGAATGATTTTAGGAATATAAGGTAAAACGGAGATGAAAAATATGCAGACATTCAGATTTTCTAAAATGCACGGAGCAGGCAATGATTACATATATGTAAACTGCTTTGAGGAAAAGATAGAAAATATAAATGAAACCGCTCAAGCTGTGAGTGACAGACATTTTGGCATAGGCAGCGACGGACTCGTGCTTATATGTCCGTCGGATAAGGCTGATTTCAGAATGGATATGTACAACAGTGACGGTACACAGGCCGAGATGTGCGGAAACGCGACACGTTGTGTCGGAAAATATGTTTATGATAGAGGACTTACGGATAAAACACAGATTACACTGGAAACGCTTGCGGGTATAAAAATTCTTGATCTTAATGTAAAGAACGGAGCTGTTGAAACAGTAAGGGTAAATATGGGCAGTCCTGTTCTTGAACCGGAAAATATACCTATCGCGTCAGAGCATGACCGTTTTATAGGAGAGGATATTGAGATTGACGGCAGGATATACAAGGTGACAGGCGTGTCAATGGGTAATCCTCATGCTGTTGCTTTTATAGAAGATACGGACAGTCTTGACATAGAGAAAATAGGCCCTGGATTTGAGACGCATCCTCTTTTCCCGAAAAGGATTAATACGGAATTTGCTCAGATTATTGACAGACATACTATCAAAATGCGTGTCTGGGAACGGGGCGCGGGAGAAACGCTCGCCTGCGGGACAGGCGCGTGCGCCACTCTTGTGGCGGCAAACTTGAACGGTTTAACCGATGACGAGGCTGATCTCATATTGCTGGGAGGAACGCTGCATATACGCTGGGACAAAGCGGAAAATAAGGTTTATATGACAGGCCCGGCCGAGTTTGTGTTTGACGGGATAATAACGCTGTGATTATAATATTTAAGAATTTTATGTAAAATGAAAGGACAAATAAAAATGGCAAGGATTAATGATAATTATTTGAAGCTGCCGGGCGCGTACTTGTTTTCGACAGTGGCGAGAAAGACAAATGAATTTACACAGGCGCATCCCGATCGGGAAGTTATAAAAATGAGTATTGGCGATGTGACAAAGCCGCTCGCTCCTGCTGTTATCGAAGCAATGCATAAGGCGGTTGATGAAATGGGCACGGCCGAGGGATTTCACGGCTATGGTCCCGAGCAGGGATACGCGTTTCTCAGAGACAAAATTGTGGAGATTGACTATAAGGCGAGAGGAATTGACGTTGACGCCGATGAAATATTTGTTTCGGACGGAGCGAAATCGGACTGCGGAAATATTGGAGATATTTTTTCTGCTGATAATAGAGTTGCTGTTTGTGATCCCGTATATCCTGTGTATGTCGACACAAACGCAATGGCCGGCAGAGCGGGAGAGTATGTGAATGAGCGCTGGTCAAATCTTTATTATATGCCATGCACGGAAGATAATGGCTTTATGCCTGAGCTTCCAAAGGAAAATGTTGATATTATTTACCTCTGTTTTCCTAATAATCCCACAGGAGTTGCCGCTACTCGTGAGCAACTGAAGCCATGGGTTGAGTATGCCAAAAATAACGGAGCTGTCATTTTGTATGACAGCGCTTATGAAGCGTTTATTACCGACCCTGATGTTCCTCATAGCATTTATGAAATTGAAGGAGCGAAGGAAGTTGCGGTTGAATTTCGCAGTTTTTCAAAAACAGCGGGATTTACCGGGACAAGATGCGCTTATACTGTAGTTCCGCATGAGCTTAAAGTGGACGGAGTTGAGCTGAACGGACTCTGGAACAGACGGCAGTGCACGAAGTTTAACGGAGTGCCGTATGTTATTCAGAAGGCGGCCGAGGCGGTTTATTCCGACGAAGGTCAGCGGCAGACGAGGGAAGCGATTGATTATTATCTTGAAAATGCTAAGATTATTAGAAAAGCGCTTTCTGACGCGGGACTTACAGTATACGGAGGAGAAAATGCTCCGTATATATGGGCTAAAACTCCGGACGGAATGAAGTCATGGGACTTTTTTGATAAGGTTCTTGAGGAAACCGGGGTTGTTACTACGCCGGGGAGTGGTTTCGGCCCGAGCGGCGAGGGATATATCAGACTGACAGCTTTTTCGACAAAGGAAAATACAATAAAGGCTATGGAAAAAATCAAGAATATTTTGTGATATTTTAAGTAGACAAAATGGAGAATTTATGTTAAAATAAATCTTAACATAGACTAACAAAATAATTTTAACGAGACAAAGGCGTTTCGATTGGTACATATTATTATAATATGTATTGATTGAGACGCTTTTTTTGTTAAGAATAAGTGAAAGGATTGAAAAATATGCAGTATAACGGATTACCCGAAAAACAAGGCCTCTATGATCCGCAGTTTGAGCATGACGCGTGCGGTATCGGATTTATCGCAAATATAAAGGGAAAAACCTCGCATACAATTATAAATCAGGCTATTCAGATTTTAAAAAATCTCGCGCACAGAGGTGGCGTCGGAAGCGAGCCGGATACGGGAGACGGCGCCGGAATATTAATTCAAATGCCTCATGCTTTTATGAAAAAGGTGTGTGGCAGCGAGGGTGTAAAGCTGCCGGAAAAGGGCGAGTATGGCGTTGGTATGCTTTTTCTTTCGCCGGATAAGGACACGAGAGAGGACAGTCTTAAAAAACTGACGGCTATTATACAAAGTGAGGATCAGAAACTGCTTGGCATAAGAGAGGTGCCTGTATATGACGAGTGTATAGGAAACAGCGCGCGGGAGGCTATGCCGCATATTGTACAGGTGTTTATAGGAAAGAACGATGAAAAGCTTGATGCGGATTCGTTTGAAAGAAGACTGTATATAATAGGCAAGCTGGCTGAAAAAGAAATCAGAAAGAGCGGAGCGGATAATTATTTTTATTTTGCGTCTCTGTCTGCGAGGACGCTTGTATACAAAGGTATGCTTACTCCTGATCAGGTAAATGAGTTTTATCTTGACCTTAAAGATGTTGATATGGAAACGGCAATCGCGCTTGTGCATTCGCGTTTTTCGACAAATACGTTTCCGTCATGGGAAAGAGCTCATCCGAACAGGTATATTATTCATAACGGAGAAATAAACACAATACGGGGCAATGTAAACTGGGTGAAAGCGAGAGAGAGAATGTTTGCCACGCCTGAATTTGACGGCGATATGGATAAAATCCTTCCTGTTATTAATGAGGACGGTTCGGACTCAGCCATGCTCGATAATTATTTGCAGTTCTTACATCTTGCGGGCTTTTCTCTTCCGAGAGCGGTTATGATGACCATTCCCGAGCCATGGGAAAATAATGAGGACATGGATTTGGAGATGAAATCCTTTTATGAGTATCATTCATGTATTACTGAGCCATGGGACGGCCCCGCGGCCGTTGCGTTTACAGACGGACGCTATGTGGGAGCGACGCTTGACCGAAACGGTCTTCGTCCGGCTCGTTATTATCTTACATCGGATGATACAATTATTCTTTCATCTGAGGTTGGCGTGACGGAGGTTGATGAAGCGTCTGTTATAAAAAAGGAACGGCTGCATCCGGGAAAAATGCTGCTTATAGATACGGAAAAGGGCAGGATAATTTCAGATGAGGAGATAAAAAAGGAGGAGGCGCTTCATAAGCCGTACGGGAAATGGGTTAAGGAGACTTTGCGCAATCTTGACGATTTGAAGGCGGATACCGGTAAAACAGGCGATACATGGCACGATCTTGTAAATAGTCTTAAAGAAAAAGCAAATGTAAACGCGGGCGGACATCTTATGATGAAGCATTTTATCGCGCTTGAAAATATGTTTGTCAACCGTGAAAACGGCGAGGATATACTTCCGCTGCTGACTCGTCAGAAAGCGTTCGGATACACGTGGGAGGAAGTCAATACAACTATTAAGGCGATAGTTGAAAAGGCTGAGGATCCTATCGGAGCAATGGGTACGGATATACCTTTGGCGGTGCTGTCCGAAAAACCACAGCTTTTATACAGTTATTTTAAGCAGCTTTTCGCTCAGGTTACAAATCCTCCTATTGACGCGATACGTGAACAGATAGTCACATCAACATATACTTTGTTTGGTTGTGAGCAGAATTTGCTGACATCATCTGAGCTTAACTGCCGTAAAGTAAGAGCATTAAGCCCTATTATGACAAATGAAGAACTTGCTAAACTGAAAAATATAGATATTGAAGGCTTTAAGTCAATAACAATACCGGCTCTGTTTAATATCAAACAGGAAAATGATATGGAGACAGCAATTGAGACAGTATTTGAAGCCGCAGATATAGCTATTGAAAACGACTACAATATAATTATACTTTCGGACAGGGGTGTCAATAAGGATAAAGCGCCCGTTCCCGCATTGCTTATCGCCGCGGGGCTGCATCATCATCTGATAAGACAGGGAACAAGAATGAAGGTATCTATTGTGCTTGAAACGGGAGAGCCGAGAGAGGTGCATCATTTTGCATGTCTTATCGGTTACGGAGTCAATGGTATAAATCCGTATATGGCATATGAGGCCATAGATGAGCTTGTACAAGACGGTCTTGTTGAGTTTAGTTATGAGGACTGTGTGAAACGCTTTAATAAGGCTTGCACAAAGGGTATAGTCAAAGTAATGTCCAAAATGGGTATTTCAACTATTCAGTCATATCAGGGCGCTCAGATTTTTGAAGCGCTTGGTATTTCACAGAGTGTTGTCGAAAAGTATTTTACTGGTACAACAACACGTATCGGAGGTATAGGTCTGGAGCATATACAGAAGGAAACGCTTTTACGCCACAAGGAGGCCTTTGATAAAGTTGGCGGAAAAAAGGCGCTGAAAACAGGCGGAGAGTATAAGTGGAGAGCAAACGGTGAATATCACATGTTCAATCCCGAATCGATTTATAAGCTTCAAATGGCATGCCGTACAGGTAATTACAAGCTGTATAAGGAATACGCGAAGGAAATGGACGCGCATCAGCAGCATCAGTGTACAATACGCGGTATGCTTGATATAAAAACGATAGATAAACCGATTGCTATTGACCAGGTGGAAAGCGTAGATAGTATTGTAAAGCGCTTTAAAACAGGCGCTATGTCATACGGCTCAATTTCTCAGGAGGCGCATGAGTGTCTGGCCGTTGCAATGAACAGACTCGGAGGAAAGTCAAACAGCGGTGAGGGAGGAGAAAATCCTGAAAGGTATATTCCTGACGAAAACGGAGACATTCGTTCAAGCGCGATTAAACAGGTTGCTTCGGGCCGTTTCGGCGTTCATATTAATTATCTTAATAACGCCAGGGAAATTCAGATAAAAATGGCTCAGGGAGCAAAGCCGGGAGAGGGGGGACATCTGCCGGGCGGAAAGGTGTATCCGTGGATTGCGAAAGCAAGACATTCAACGCCGGGCGTAGGGCTGATTTCTCCGCCGCCTCATCATGATATATATTCAATTGAGGATCTCGCGCAGCTTATTCATGATCTTAAAAATGCGAACCGTGACGCGAGAATTACGGTAAAGCTTGTATCCGAAGCAGGTGTGGGTACTATTGCCGTAGGTGTTGCAAAGGGCAGGGCTGACGTTATTCTTGTTTCAGGATATGATGGCGGAACAGGAGCGGCTCCCAGAACAAGTGTTCGTCATGCGGGACTTCCGTGGGAACTCGGCGTTGCCGAAACGCATCAGGCATTGCTTATGAACAATCTCAGAAACAGAGTGGTTATTGAAACAGACGGAAAGCTGCTGACAGGACGTGATGTTGCTGTGGCCGCGCTTCTTGGCGCGGAGGAATTCGGTTTTGCAACAGGTCCTCTTATTGCAATCGGCTGTGTAATGATGCGGGTATGTAATCTTGACACATGTCCTGTCGGAGTTGCTACTCAAAATCCGAAGCTAAGGAAGCGTTTTTGCGGACGTCCCGAGTATATTGAAAATTTTATGCGCTTTATCGCGCAGGATTTGCGTGAATGGATGGCTAAAATCGGTGTAAAGACAGTAGATGAAATGATCGGACATGTCGAAAGATTGAGTCAGAAGATCATAGAGGATAACTGGAAGGCTAAAGAGGTTGATTTATCATCTTTGCTTTATCAGCCTAAAATATGTTCAAACGATTATGAACGCTATCATAATGTAGCACAGGATCATGAGCTTGATAAAACACTGGATATGAACACTCTTTTAAAGCTGTGCGAGCCGGCGGTGACAGACGGTAAAAAGATTGAGGCAAAGCTTGAAATTACAAATATAGACCGTGTTACAGGAACAATACTTTCCTCGGAGATTACGAGAGCGTATGGTGAGGAGGGTCTTAGCGAGGACAGTATTACATTGAATTTTATCGGCAGCGCGGGACAGAGTTTTGGCGCTTTCCTTGCGCCCGGAGTTACAATGAGGCTTGA
Organism: uncultured Clostridia bacterium; assembly: GCA_910578235.1. Classification (GTDB taxonomy): domain Bacteria; phylum Bacillota; class Clostridia; order UBA1381; family UBA1381; genus Hominilimicola. The sequence goes on from CAJTPP010000008.1 coordinate 42,041, forward strand.
GGGAGACAGTAATGACTATATAGGAAAGGGACTTTCGGGAGGGAAAATTATTGTAGTGCCTCCGGCGAATGCAAAATTTGTCCCGAGTGAAAACGTAATTATCGGTAATGTCGCTTTTTATGGCGCGATTAAAGGCGAGGCCTATATAAGAGGCACTGCCGGAGAACGCTTTTGTGTAAGAAATTCAGGTATGACAGCAGTTGTTGAGGGTATAGGCGACCATGGCTGTGAGTATATGACCGGCGGTTGTGTAGCCGTAATCGGAGAAACGGGCAGAAATTTCGCCGCGGGTATGTCGGGCGGTGTGGCTTATGTGTATAATAAAGATGGCTCGTTTAACAGAAAGTGTAACAAAGAGCTTGTAGCGGTTGAAGAACTTTCAGAAAAGGACAGAGCAGCGCTTAAATCAATGCTTGAAAAGCATGTGAAAAATACCGGCAGTGATACTGCGGAAGTTATTATTAAAGACTGGGATAATGAAGTACAAAATTTTGTCAGGGTAATACCTAATGATTACAAAAAAGTGATAAAGGTACTTGACGAGGAACTGGAAAAGGGAACAGACAGAGATGAGGCAATGTTGATAGCATTTGAAAACGTGACAGGCAAAAGAGTGGATATTGCATAAAGGAGGAAAAAAATATGGGAAAACCAACAGGTTTTTTAGAATATCAGAGACAGCTTCCCGAGGACAGACCTCCGAAGGAAAGAATGAGCGATTGGAGTGAATTTCATACTCATTTTGATCTGGAAAAGCTCAGACTTCAGGGCGCGAGATGTATGGACTGCGGCGTACCGTTTTGTCATGCCGGCAAGCAGATAGGAAAAACGTCAATAGGCTGTCCGCTTAATAATCTTATTCCCGAATGGAATGATCTGGTGTATAGGGGAGATATGGACGAAGCGTACAGACGGCTGTCGCTGACAAATAATTTTCCTGAATTTACGGGCAGGGTATGTCCGGCATTGTGCGAAGGATCATGCACTCTCGGTATGCATGATCCCGCTGTTACGATAAAGAATATCGAATGCCATATTATAGATACAATGTTTGCAGAGGGAAAAGTAACGCCAAGGATACCCGAGAAATCAACGGAAAAACGCGTTGCTGTTGTAGGCAGCGGTCCCGCGGGACTTGCCTGTGCCGATCAGCTTAATCAAATGGGACACCGTGTAACAGTTTTTGAACGGGCAGACAGGGCAGGCGGGTTGCTTATGTATGGTATTCCCAATATGAAGCTGGACAAATCAGTAGTAGAACGCAGAGTAAGTCTTATGGAAAAAGAGGGCATAACCTTTAAATTGAATACTGAAATAGGCAAGAATTATCCCGCGGTAAATCTTGTAAATGAGTTTGATGCAGTTGTATTGTGCTGCGGAGCCACGAAACCACGCGCTTTGAATGTTGAGGGGGCTGATTTAAAAGGAGTACATTATGCCGTGGATTTCCTTAAAGCAAATACAAAAAGTCTTCTGAATTCAAATCTTGAGGATAGAATGTATATAAGCACAAAGGATAAGAATGTCATAGTTGTCGGCGGCGGAGATACAGGAACAGATTGTGTTGGAACAGCTATCAGACACGGCTGCGCAAGTGTGGTGCAGCTTGAAATAATGCCGGAACTTCCGGATGAAAGAACAGCGGATAATCCTTGGCCCGAATGGCCCAGAGTAAAAAAGACGGATTACGGTCAGGAGGAAGCTATTGAGCTTTACGGTCATGACCCAAGAGAATATTGCACTACAGTTATAAAAATTGACGGAGACGAAAAAGGTCAGGTTAAAGCTGTGCATACGGTACAGGTTGACTGGTCAACAGGATCCCCGGTGCCTGTAAAGGGTACGGAACAGGTAAGACCATGCGATATTGTGCTTGTGGCTATGGGATTTCTTGGCCCTGAACAGGAACTTATATATCAGCTTACATTGGATACAGACGCAAGAAGCAACATACACACATATGAGAATGACTACAGAACAAGTTTGCGCGGAGTTTTCGCGGCTGGGGACTGCCGGCGGGGTCAGAGTCTTGTTGTATGGGCAATACGTGAAGGACGTCAGGCGGCGGAAGCGGTTAATGAATTTTTGATAAAATAATCTGTCATGTATTAATGAAATTATATGTGAGGGATTAAGAGTGTTATATGCTTAATCCCTCACAAGTTATAAAATTATAATTTTAAAATATTTATGTAAAGTTAAGTATATGAATGCGGTTTGTATATATTTTATTCTGTCCATTCATTATAAATTTTTTGTAGCTTTGTTGCCGGGCAAATTGGCTGTATGTTTTTCAAATCATTCCATAACATAACTTTTATTAGCTGCGCGTATTCAGGTAAATTAATATTTATAACATATTCATTAGTTGTTTGGGTATTTGATTTTGCAAACATTTCAGTTTTTAAGCAAAGAAGTTCGCCGCTTTCGGTGTATGACGCAACTATCAAAGCTTCATTATTTTGGATATCTTTACTTAACTGTATTTTTACATCGTTGTTTTCGTCAACCGATACTTTTAATATTTCAGGTTTTGAGGGCAATGTGAACATTTTTGAAATAGTCTTTGTATATTCTCCTCCTATTTTTATGAGAAGCATTTTTGTTGTATCAATTCCTGCAATACCGTTATCAGTTATATGTGGCATGGCGAATGAAACAGAAGAATGTGTGCTGTCATGAGCATAAATATCATTATATGATACATTTTGGCTGTTCCATACTGTATCAATATTATCTAATTCGTCAACCGCAAAGGCTATAATACTAAGCGGTGTTCCGTCTGCGATGCCGTTTGCCGTATAATTCACTGTAATGACATTATCGTTATTGCAGGAAATATTGTCTATTGTGATTTTTGGAACAGTGAATGTCTGAATATCTGTAACGTCATTTAAAGCGCCGGATAAAACGGCATACCATGAACAGCAATCTCCATCATCCAGATTTTCCAAAGTAACAGAAACGCTGCCTGAGCCTGTAATTGTTTGTGTGGTGCCAATTTGTTCACGCGTTGCGGGCATTGTCATTGTAAGAGATTTAGTTGTAAGAGTGCGTTCTGTATTTGATGCGAAATCAAAACTAATGGCATATTCATCTCTGTGTTTTTGATACATACCGTCAATTTTGGGATGTTTATCAGTAAACATTGCTGTTCCGTTGTCAGAGGCAGAATAGGTGTGAGTATATATAAGATTGTTTTCAATGTCAAACTTTAAAAACCGGAAGTAACCATATCCGCCTTCTTTTTCATCCTGATAGTTGTGCATTATTGTCCAGACAGGACGCTCGCCGAAATATTCCAAATTAGTACTGGCTCCGTTCCAATGTCCGCATAGTACCAGTTTTACATTGTCATTTTCTTCAATTATTTTTCTGACCTGCGGAACCATAACCTCAGCGCCGTATTTGCCGCTGTTATCTATGGTGCCGTCTGCCTTGATATAAATATGCGGCAGTAAAATTGCGGTATAGTCAGAATGTTGTCGGAGTTTATTATTTATCCAGTCAACAGCGTCTTGAGTAACAGGTATGCCAAGACCTACAAACATAAGCTTGGCTCCGTGTTCCTCCATGAGATAATAGTATGTCATATCGTCTAGACTTTCAACAAAATAAGGGTTATTTTGAGAGAGTCTGTGTATAGGAAAATATTTCTGGAATATGTTAAGAGAAGGGTCGTATCTGTTAACATCATGATTTCCTACTGTAAAAGCATAAGGTATTTTTGCTTTTTCTATAGTATTTTGATACATATTACTCATAGCTTCCCATTGAGCTTCGTTATTATAGTTTTCAACCATGTCACCCGTATGTATAAAAAGTCTGGAGTTCATAGCTTTAAAATTATCTGCAATCCAATCAAACTGTTTTTGTACGTGGGGTATGCCGCTTAGATTTTCCGTATATTTTTGCGTATCTGTGGACCACATAATATTGAAATCATATTGGTCTGCTGGGGGAGAATAAGATGGACGGTTTTTAATATCTTCAGTCATACCTCTCCATATAAGTATTTGTATCTTACCCGCGGCATTAAGCGCGTCGTTGACAGGTATCTGAAAGGTTAATGAGAAATCATTTTTTCCGCTTCCACTGTTTAATTTAGTCCATTGTGATAAAGTATGATTATAAAAATAACCTGTTACTTCACGCTGGTGAGAGGCGGTATTGCCGGCCCATTTTAACTCTATCTGATTTTGTTGTTTTTCTTCGTCATTAAGTGTTATTTCGTAAATTTGATATGGAGTTTTATTTTTGCCGATAGTTGTTTTATCTTTGGCGGAGAATTGTTCACTGTTGTCAGCATTGTTAATCGTCAATTTATATGGAAGTATGTCTGCGGTTTCACCGTAATATACGACTGTATTGTCTGGCGTAAGAGGTATATTTTCTGTTTTATAAAAGGTAACATCTGTTTCTTCTGAAGGATTTTGTTCAATTTGGGCTGTTAAAGTGGCGGATGAGCCATTTAATGTTGTCGACATAACAGGAGCTGCGGGTTCCTTGATTTTAACCGTAAGTCGGGGCTTGTTTTCCGCCGCTTCTCTGGATTTCCATATAAGCCCCCATTCATTTGAAGGTTCGTTATCGAGGCTAAAGGAAATTATTGTTTGGCCTTTGGCAATTTTATCTTTTACATAATTTGTGATATCAAAAGATTGATATGAATTATTCTTTTTTGTAATGGTCTGAGATGCGGCAACAGGTAGATTATAAGTAGACGGCATATTTGTCCAATTCACTGTCAATTCCTCCCAACTGTCCGGGTTGACATCTATTATTCGGGATGTTATGCTGTTAGTGCTTCCTCCATCTCCGATTTGATAAAAATCGAAAGTAATAGTTTCTACTCTGTTTAACGCAACCTCTGCTATTTTTGTTAAATCTAATTTAACAAAAGCTCTGCGGTTAGCGCTGGATTGAAAATCCGGAGCATCGCTTGTATTGGTTCTTTTTTGCATAACAGAGGTATCCGAACCAAAATTGGACGTTCTGCCGTCATCTCCATTGGAATAGCAGTAAGTATCTTCAATGATTGAATTATATAAATAGTGACTACCAGTTGTCAGAGGAGAATTGGGAGAGGTGTCACAGGTTTCAAGTTCGCCAACGGTAACTGTATTACCGAAATAGTTAGCATATCTGAAAGTTTCTTCATGTTCACTTATTAATGAGGTTTTGAAGAAAACATCATATAAATCTCCTTTCAAACCGCTTGTCAGAGCGGTGTCTGAGTACGCGCCTATTGTAAATGGTGAGGAAAAATCGTCAAGTAGTGCGGCGTTTTCGGCGGGAGAAATTCCTGCAAGCTCTCCGTTGATGTAAAATTTTAAGTCACTTCCGTCATATGTCATTGTTAGAAGATATGTTATGCCGGGGGATATTTCCTTTTGTACATTTACACGATTTTTTCCATGAGCATACACACTGGAATTTGCAAGATTGTTGCTTAGCGTAAGCATGAAAGTATCGCCCGTTTGTGTACCGTTGCGGTCTCTGCACACAATTCCGTAATATCCGCCTTTTCCCGCAACGGACGTAAAATTAACCACTGCGCTTACTGAAAACACATCAGCGTTTGCGCCTATAACTTTATTGTCATAAACAATTTTTTGTGAGCCTGTAAAGGTGGCCGCACTGCCTAAATCATTGTTTTTGTAGGTTAAAGTACCAGTTTGGACGGGTATACCATTTCCTGTTGAATCTCCTGCCGCAACAGCGCTTTCGCTGAAATGCTGAACCAGCTCATAATTATCAGACCATACATCTGCTGCCGCATTAGAATTTGAAGTATCGCTGCCGCTGTAATAAGCTGTAATGCTAATATCAGAATTTGCATTGATATATGGGATTTTTACCCAGTATGTGCTGATACCATCTGTATTCCGTCCTGCAATCTCGCTTGATAGAAGTGTATTGTCTGAGTAAAAGCTGACGCCATTTTTGTTTGGTATATTCGCACTGTTCAAACGGACAAGAACTGGGATGTCACTAAACGATCCGTCTGTCGGATTGTTTATAGTTATTTCTTGTCTTGCATACGCATCCATAACGATCCAGTCATTTTGAGCTGCGGAGATTGTTGATAAAGCTGTCTGACATGAGTGCAGATTAATTTGTAAAGTGTTAGAGTATGTTATAAAAAGTGCTAACAGTATACTGAAAAAGATCTTATATTTTTGCATTTTATTAATCCTCCTGTGGTTTTTGTAATACAAACAATATGCTAATTTGTTTTGTTTAAAATCAACGGCATACCTCCTGGTTTAAGAGGATCAATGCTGTCTATATATGCTGATATTTTTAGTTGTTTTATTTTTTGGGGGTCTATTACCGGCAATGCAATTTTTGCTTCTGAAACAGCGTCAATATTTAGATTTCCCAGATTGCGGAATTCAATCATTCGGTTGTCGGTATCGTATGCGGTTAATATACATACAGCTGTTACCGAAGTGTCTTTGTTGTTAATAATTGTCGCGTATGAGCCAGGCGATATTCCACTGTTAAGATTGGTATATTTTTGACTGCTGCTGTTATATGCTGATTTAATCCATATACTTGTTTTTGGGTTCGCAGGATCTGTAGCGATGTCTGTAAATCCTACTGATGATACAGAATGCTGACCTATTGCTTTTACAACGAAATTTGTATTGTTATAAACCGCTTCTGATATTGGGATAGTCAGTGACTTGAGTTTGTTCGCAGATACGAAATAAGTTGCGTTTTTGGTGGTAAAAGCATTGTTTTCATCATAGATGACATATTGCTGTACTGCCTGATCTATCTGCGCTTCAGGAGCGTCCCATGTAATTGTAAGAGAGCCTGAGGAATATGTTTTCTTAACATTACGAGGAGGATTTATCGGAGGAGTAGTTTTGCGTATTCCCTGATTTTCTATCAGCATTTCTCTGTCCCCGTCAACATAGTAAGCGGAATTTACAATTTCATTATCTGTTACTGTTACGCCTGCATATGTTGGTTTATGGGGCTGAAAACAGAGGGAACCGTTAACAGGGACAAACCATTTTGTTTCTGCTTGTTCGTTCAAGGTATAGTATTTCAAACCACAGGCATTGTTAAGCTGATGAACAGTACCTTTGGGATTATTCCATAATGTTACACCAGTCAGATTGCCCACAGTCTGATTTGTAAGCAATGGTGTATCAGTAAGCGGCTTGCTGTCACGAATAGGGTAAGTTCGGCTGTATGTGTGTTCATGTGCCTGGAAAATCATATCAACATTGAATTGGTCATTTAAAATGGGGGCAAAAACAGCTCTTGCTTTTAATATATTATCTTCGGTGGCGTGAGAACCGTTGCTGTATAACGGCTGATGGATTAATACAATGTTCCATTTTTTTGAATTTTTAGCTAAATCATATTTTAGCCAGTCGGTTTGTTTGGTATCTCGAAAAGCTTTGCCGTGAAGCACAGTAAAATGAGCATTGCCATAGTCAAAAGAATAATACAGTCCTTCGTCTGTTGAGGCATAGTCGGGGAACTTATAGTTAAATCTATATGGATAACGCGGAGTGGTTGTTACGCCATTGTAATTTTCTTTCTCGTGATTTCCCATTACCCCTGCGTATACTGTCTTTCTGAGTACATTTTTTGTTGTGTCAAAATACATTTGCCATTCATTTTCATTTCCTCCGCTTGACACTGTATCTCCTCCATGGGAAACAAATTTATAATCGGAAAATCTTTCTGCGGCCTTTTCAAGCGCTTTTTGTCCTGCCTGAAATCCCTGTAAATTGGAAGCCTGAGTATCATTTACCTGTAAAAATGTAAACGGTTCATCCAATGTGTCAGGAGCGGTTGTAAATTCGCAGGTTTCACTCCAAATGTTCCCGTCTCCCACGCGATATTTGTACGTGGTATCAGGACGTAGTCCTGTGACGGTAACCTTATGCCAGCGCCACTCGTCAACATCTCCGGCATCGCCTGTATAATTGACCGCATTATCCCAATTATCTCCGCCGTCTTTAGGCATTACCTGTGCTTTAGCGGCACTTCCTGTACGCCCTGTAACCCATGCGAGACCTACTTGTGTCTTTAAATCTCCATGCGGAGTGCATACAATCTGGTCAGGATAAGCAGTATAAGAAATAGCTAAAACAGTTTCGTATTCTGCGAAAAGAGAAACAGACAATAGAATAGCCGCAGCACAAGCAAGTATGTTTTTTTTGATATTCATTTTTTATCATCCTTTCTTAAAGTTATTAGAATATGTCTTTATTATATAGGAATTAAAGTGAAATTGGTAGACTCATCGTCTCTTGATAAAAGTATCAACTTTTCAGCAAAAGTTGACAGCCTTACTTGTGTATGATATACTTGGAATATATGGGAAAACAAATGCTTAAAAATGAGTCAACGGTATTGACGATGTTGATACATTTATGGGGGTGATATGCAATGACGAATTTTGCTTTTGTTATGGATATTTTAAAAATTCCTTCAAAAAAATTTTTGGAAATTGGTTTTGATAAATCCTTGGTAAGTCGATGGAGGAGAGGAAAGCTTCGTCTTATGCCGAATAGGCATATTGTTCATTCAATTTCAAAGTTATTTTGGGAAGTGGATGCAAAGAGTTATAATCCTGTATTACAGAAAATTTTGAATGTATGGTATCCGGCCGAGCAATGTAATACAGAAATAGAAAAAAATGATTTACTTGAACGTTTTTTGACAGAAAAAGAACAGATGGAAACAGAATATGAGGAAAGGCGCATGGCTCGTCTGGGAAAGTTGCCATCTGATGCAAAAGAACCGTATATTATTTCAAAAGGAATAGAGTCAGCAAAATTGCGATTATTGGATTTTTTGGATTTAATTATTGCCTCACCGAACAGTACGAGTATCATTTCTGCTTATCCGCAGGGAAGGGGAGCTTTGGCTTTGGATATGAAATTTAATACTAAAGTTCTGGACAGGTATGAGAAAATCTTTAAAAAAGGGCATAAAATGGATTTTATTATACGTTCGGATGATGCTATTAGTAATTTTTCATATTCATATAATAAATGGCTGCTTAATATTTTAAATGGACAAGTCCGTCAAAGATATTTTGATGATTTTAACGCTTATAATACTGATGTGTTTTTAGCGGTTGTTAATAATGCTATTGCAATTGAATTGATAGAAGAACAGCCAGGAGATTTAGATAGTATCATTAGTGCAATATACGTGGATGACGGGCATATTGCAGATATAAGCAATCGAATTCAGATATATTCTGAGCATTCAAAAAAGCGTGAATATTTAGGTTTTTTTGATAATTCTGATAGTTATTTAAAATATGTGCATATTTCTCCGGACAGTCCTTGTTATATATTTAATCGTTTACCTCATTTTGGTATTTTACAGGAGGATGATTTTGCCAAGGCTTTTTCTCTGAGTGAAACAGAAAAGCAATTGTTAAATCAGGAACTTAAGCCAATGTTGTTAAATCCGGAATTTTTTTGGGATTATGCTGCTGTACGCCATATTTTTTGTGAGAGTGATATTGAAAATGCATTGCTGAAAAAGAGACATCAGTCTATGGAATTATCCCGGATGCTTAAACGGCGTGTCTGGATGTCAACACAAGCTTTGGTGCGGCAATTAAAAAAGATATTAAATCTATTGGAAACGCATAAGAATTATGAGGTATGCTTTTTGAGTGACGAGCGCTTTGATGAATTAAAAATACAGCTCGCTTTGTGGGGATATGGAGCCTCTGTTGTGTGGACAGATGAAAAATGTTCTTTAGCAAGCCGCGGATATACAAATCAGAGGATTATTCAGGGTTTTTGTTATACGGTATGGGATAATATTCCCGCAAAAATGAAAAGCCGAGCCGCAGCAATACATAAGATAGAACAGTGGCTTGAAAAAGCCAGAAGATACGGATATGAAGTGACATAATAAATAGAAAATATTGAAACAAAAATACGATATCCTAACAAGGATATCGTATTTTTGTTTTTCAAGGTGTGTACACACCTGATAGAGGCGACATATGTTCTAATGAGTCGAAAATAAATATTTTTATTGTATCTGCGGGACTCGCACTAATGTTGAAAGTAGTATTGATACTTTGTGTATTATTTTCCTGTTCAAACTTTATCGGTTTTATATCACATTCAGCAAGAATATCGTTATTATATACTGCGGCAATAGCAGTGCATTGAAGTATATTTCCGCCTGTTTTAGATATAGCAGCGGTAATGGATTTATCATCATTAAAAACGATGCTTGTAACTTCGATATCGTCAGGTTTGCCAACAGTAAGTCTGAAATCTTTATATACAGTAAATCCGTCTGATTTGTTTGTTATTTTAGCTGTTAATATAACGTCAGTTTTTGTATCAGGCAATATTACTTTTCCGTCATTAGTGATAATTGAAGTGTTGGAGGAACTCCATGTAACCTCAGCGTTTTCGGAAACTGATTCCGGAAGTGTTATGTCGGATATAACGGCAGACGGATTTGGAGTAAGTTTATCTATGGTAATGGCGTTTATATTTTCATCAACAGCCGGTATGGGCGCGGCTTCTATTTCCTGAAGACGAATTTTTTCAAGCTTGATGAAACTTCCGGATGAAGAATCTTTGTTTATGGCAAAGCGTATACCTGAAATATGTGTTTTTCCCGCTGGCGCGACTCCCCAGTTTGTCATGCTGAAAGTATCGGCGGATGCCCCGTTATTTACGGCCGCTGTTGTTTTTGCCGGTGTGTCTGAACCGTTTTTGAAAATCTGAAAACTTGAACTTTCAGAGTCAAACACTATGCGTATATCATTTATAGCGGATGATCCGTTCCACATAGGAACATATGCGCTTGAAGTGTTTAATTTGTTGTTATATATGTTAAAAATACCGTTGGAGCCGTTTATTGTGAAACGTCCCACGCTTCTGTTCGCGCTGTCTCTGTAGCCAAGGATATCAATCCATGAGCTGCCCGAGGTCTGTGTGAACGCGCCTCTTATATCAAGGGCGTATTTTCCTTTAAAGTTATATTTTCTTAGCGTAACCCTGCTGTTTCCGTCATGATTTTTTGCAATATGCGCAAAATGTTTATATGCTTCATATACATTTTTGTCAGAGCCGGCGTTTGACGGAGTAGAGGTATCAGAGGTTTTATTAATAACAAGCTGTCCGCTCTCAGCTGTAAAATTGCCGTATTCGGGAGACTCGAAACCGCTTCTGCCGTCAAACGGGGAGGTTTCACTCCAGTGATTTTTTTCAAGCTCTGGTTGTGAAAGCTTGTTTGAGGTGTAATCCTCATCAAATAAAACTGTACCTATGCTGTTCCATGCGTTTGATTTTAGTAGGAGTTTTAAAGCCCCATCACTTTCACGGCCGTTTTCATCTATAGCGGTTACTTTATAAGTTGTCTGCTTCTTGCCAAGCTCCGCGCTTGTTTCAAAAGAGAAAGTGTTTGTTGTGCTTGTTCCCAGCAGCTCATATACCGGAGAACTTTCCACAGCTCTGTATATTCTGTATTCAGACGCGCCGCTGACTGTATTCCATGAAACAGTCGCATGTGTTTCATCTGAGTATGAAACATTAATATTAGATGGAGTGTTAACGCTCTGATATTGTGGAATATCGGATATAGTATATGTTTCTCCCTCGGTAGTATCAAAGGATATAATATCTGTATTTTCAACAGTATAATTAACCGTATTATTTAGAGAATCTTTTATGTCTGCCGAGTCTATACCGGTGTATTTGATCTTACATTTTCCGCCGCTGCGAGAGACAATGCTCATACTATCTACTTTGCTGTTGTGCCATGATGCGTCAACTACGAAATTACCGCGTGCAACAAGTCCGCTGTAGCTTCCGTCAGACCATTTTGACGGTATAGCCGGAATGGGTTCTATATATCCTTCGTGGCTTTGAAGGAGCATTTCTGAGATTCCGGCGGTGGCTCCGAAGTTTCCGTCTATCTGGAACGGCGGGTGAGTATCCCACAGGTTAGGGAGTGTTTTTGTTTTAAGCTGCTGTTTTAAATTAGCATAAGCCTGTTCTCCGTCTTTTGCTCTTGCCCAGAGATTTTGACGGTGCGAGCATGACCATCCCGTTGTTCCGAGACCGCGGTTTTTGAGTGTAACCTTTGCCGCGTCAAGCCATGCGGGAGTGTTTGAACTTATGGTTGTGCCGGGGTAAAGTCCTACAAGTTGAGAAACATGACGATGATTTTTTTCTCCTATTTCACCGTAATAATTTTCTTCGCGGTATTCTTTGACATGACCTGATTTTCCGACGGGAACAGGGTCAAGCTTATCAATCTGCTCGTCAATTGTATTAAGCAGAGAATCATCCGTAGAGGTATAGCCAAGAATGTCGGCGGCCTGTTTTGTCTGTTTGTGACTTTCATAAGTCATTTGCTGGTCAAAGGTTGTTCCTGTTGTACGGTAGTGTACTCCGTTTTTCATTTGCTCAGGAGAGGCGGAATATTCGGTAAGATAAAGACCGTCGTGTGGCTCTACCGCCTTTGACAGGAAGCGTGAAACTCCGCTGACGACAGGGTAAGTTATATTTTTCAGGATATTTTCATCGCGTGTGAAGTCGTAATAATCCCAGAAAAGAGTTGACGTAAGCGCGCTGGTTCCCGGACCTGAGTGACCTTTTGTCGGAGGAGCTTCTATTGAGAATGGCCAGCCACCTGTTCCTATACCCCAGCCGTTACCGCCGTCCAGTCCTGATTTACCGGAGAAGTATTCGTCAATATATTTTGTCGCGCCGTTTTCAGCTGAAGCTATATATGCCTGATTATAATCAGAATATGATTTGAACATCTCGGCAAGATTAGTGCTGAACACAGGCCAGTAATTCATTTGCACATTTATGTTGTGCCAGTATCCGGAAGTCCATGGTGAACTGTCGTATCTGTTCCATATACCCTGAAGCGTGGAGGGCAGACATCCCTCTCGTGACGATGCGATAAGCAAATATCGTCCGTATTGGAAAAACAGCGCTTCAAGATAACGGTCGTCAGCATTTTTTTTGTAGTCTGATACCAATATATCTGTTGTTTTGTCATTTTGGTATGTGCCTGACAGATCAAGTGAAACACGGTTAAAATATTCACTGTAATCTTCAATATGCCGTTCTTTAATTTCGGCATAAGAATAATTTGCCGCGTCATTTATATAGCCTGATACTTTTTCGTGAGGGTGAGGATAGCCTTCCAGTTTTTTTGTTCTGTCCGGTTCGGTGAACACGCGGCTTTCAAGCTGGTAATTTGTTCCTGCAGCCATGAGAATTGTGACATCGTCCGCATTTTCAACGCTTATAGTGCCATTACCATTTTCACTGCCTGCGGTAATAGTACCGCCGTTATTTAAAACTTTAATTTGGCCTTCATACTGTATTTGATAATAGTCCATCTGACCGCTTAATGTAATTGTGTCGCCGTCTGCGGTAACTGTTCCGGATTTTCCCTGATTATCTCCCGCTTTGCCGCCATAATCTTTTATGTATGGTATTTCAGGATGAAGTTTAAAAGATATTTTGCCGCTTTCCGAAGCGGAAAGATGAACGGCAAGAACCTTATCCGGGTATGAGGTGAGATATTCACGGGTATAAGTTGTGCCGCCTGTTGTATAGGATACGGTTTCAACTGCGTTTTCAAGATTTAATTCGCGCGTGTAGCCGCTGACATTTGTGTGGTTGAAGTCAATATATATTTCCGCAAAATTATTAAGTCCGCCTCTGCCGCTGGCATCTGAACGGTATGGATTAAACATGCTGTTTTCAGTTATTTGTATACGTTCCGTATCATAACGGCCGAAAACCATGGCTCCCATATATCCGTTGCCTATCGGCAGAGCCCATTTTTCCCATCCGTCATCATTTCCTGTTTCCTTACCGGGCCATTCGGCAAGATTATCATAACCTGTCGGAGCAGGCTCATCATACCATAATTTCATAGAATTACCGCTTTCTGTGTTATCAGCTTTTGCAAATTTTTGTATATGTGCCGCTGAGGTGAATACCGGAAACATCAAAGAGACAGATAATATACAAGCTGTTATTTTGTTTAGTTTCATAATAAGTTCCATAGCCTTTCTGCCCGCGGACAATAATGAAATTAACGCTTTAATGCGGGCTAATCAATAATTACGTTAAATTAAGTTTTATGCTCCGAGGGCTGCTTTATCAACAATGACGGTGACATCATTGTGCGCGGCCAGAATGGTAGCGGGGATTTCAGGATCTATCATATTACCTTGAAGCGCGTGTACGACACGTGCTTTTTCTTTGCCGCTGGCAAGTAATAATATGCGTTTTGCACGCATTATTGTAGCGACTCCCATCGTCAGCGCCTGTGTGGGAACCTCGTTAATATGTTTAAAGAAACGCGAATTGGCTTCAATTGTATTTTGAGTGAGTTGTGTTATGTGAGTAAAAGAATTCAGAGCCTCGCTGGGTTCGTTAAATCCGATATGACCGTTCTGACCTATACCGAGTACTTGTAAATCCAATCCGCCGTGTTCGGCGATGGATTTTTCGTATTGTCTGCATTCTTCTTCGGGAGAAGCGGTTTCGCCGTTGGGGATGAATATATTTTCGGGTTTTAGATTTACCTTGCTGTATAGATGCTCTGTCATAAAATAATGATAACTTTGATTACTGCTGCGTGATATAGGGTAATATTCATCAAGGTTAAATGTTGTGACGTCTGAAAAATCAATATCCATATCAACAAGTTTTTTGTACATGCCTATAGGGGTTGAACCTGTGGCAAGTCCCAGGTTACAGTCAGGTTTCAGTATAATCTGCGCCGAGACAAATTCGGCTGCTTTTTGTGAAAGCTCGTCATAATTTTCGCATACTATAAATCTCATTGTATCATATCCTTTACTTTAAATTTTTAAGTCTGTTTGAAACATCCTCTTTAAAACGGTCAATGTATCCGATGACGTAATCGCCAATATCACGGTTGTCAAGGAGAGGAAGTAAATCCATAGCATATATGATTTTTTCCATGTCATCAACACCATGGGATTGTGAAAAAGTTGCGTTTGCAAGACGTCTTCCTGTTACGGCCAGATCATATCTTTTTCCGCCTGAAATCTGAGAGTCAAAAACTCCGAGAAGAGCTGCTTCAAGGTTAGGCCGCCCGGAAGCGTCGAGACTGATTTTTTCATTGTCACACATCCAGTCAAGCCCGCGCCAGACTTCGCAGCCGTAAAAAGCATCAGGCATATAATTAAGCTCTTTAAGCGCGGTTATAAGACGAAGCGCAACAGCAACATGAGTGTCATGCTTATCTGCAAGATTATGAGTATATATAACGTCAGGACGGGTTTTTAATATGATTTCTTTGAGTTCGTCTATAGTCTTTCGATCTGATTGATCTTGTACAATAGAGGAGGGGAGGTCAAGAAAAATTTGCGCGGCATAATCACCTATTACGGCGGCTGTTTTTTGTTCTTTTTTTCGTATAGTCATCATATGCTCATTTGAGCAGTCGGCATATATACCGCTGCGTGGACTACCGCTGCCGTCTGTGACGACGACTGCGGAAAAATTTTTGTCATCTTTCATAAAGCATTCTGTAATGCCGTGATATGCCATAAATTCTATGTCATCCTGATGTGCTGATACTGCCAGATGAGTTGTTTTTTTCAACGCCTGACATGCATCTGTTTTTT
>CAJTPP010000008.1:57736-60707 GCA_910578235.1 uncultured Clostridia bacterium
CTGATGTAAAATTATAATCGTTTAATTAAATTATAAAATAGTTTGTTTTGTTATTCAATCAGCTAATTATGAATTATATAGGCTATTTTTATATGAAAAAATGCGGCCGTTTGAATACGGCCGCATTTGATAGCTTGTTTATTTTTGCATGTTTAAAATCCTGTGTATAACAACAAATGCTTCACAGCGTTTTGTAGCGTTTTTAGGAGCGAATGAACCGTCGTCCATACCGAACATAAGTCCGATAGATACCGCATTATTGACGGACTGCTTTGCCCATGAGCTTATATTGTCCGTATCGGAAAATTCGTTGCTGTCATCTTCAAGGCTTTCTTTTTTAACGGCGTTGTTTAAAATGACAGCCATTTCCTCTCGTGTGATATTGGCTTCGGGAGACATTTTATTGTCAAAGCCGGAAAGAAGATTATTATTGTAAGCAGTCTGTAAAGCGTCGGCATACCAGTCGTCTTTGCTTACATCATCAAAACCGCTTTCATACGGAGCAGTTTCAAACTCTAAAGCGCGTACCATCAAAGCCGCAAACTGAGCGCGTGTGATCGGGCTTTCAAGTCCCAGTGATGTGTCTGATATACCTGAGACGATACCTTTTTCATAAAGATTTTCAATCTCATTTTTTGCCCAGTGGTTCTCAATCTCCGCTTTCATTGAATTTGTCATCTCCGTAACAGGTTTCGGTGTGACGTCAGGCTTAACCGTTTCCGTTGGTGCGGGTGTAACATCAGGCTGAGTTGTTTCAGCCGGCTTTACGGTGGCATCAGGTTTGTCTGTTCCGGACGGTTTTGCGGCAGAACCGCCACCGCCTCCACCTCCGCTTCCGTGTGAAGGAGCGGAAGAAGGCTTTACGGTAGGAGTTGCGTCCGGGTTAGGGGATGGAGCAACGCCCAGGTACAGATTGTTATCCGACTGTACAAAACTTGTATTTTCGCCGTTAAGCTTTAGTGTTTTTATGTTTAAACCGCTTGCTGTTACCTGTAGGTTATTGTCCTGTAACTGCTCAGCCGTAAGCGCAGAACCGTCAATAGTGCATATCTGACTACTTAGCGTGACAGATATTTCGGATATTTGGTTGTCGCTTTTGTACACCGCGTTGTTACCTTGATTTATAAATGATGCGTCCTGAGCCGCGATTTGTACAGGAGAACCGTTTGAATTTACTTCAAGGAACAGCATGGATGCGTCTGTTGTAAAGTTTCCTACAGTAACAGTTGTCTTTTTTGACGCGTCGTGAAGCAGATAATATATATAATGCTCCGTATTATGTGTTTTATTGTTTTCCAGATAGATTTCGTATGCGGACGCGTCTGTTTTATCCATGCCTGTGACAGTAATTTCCTGCGCGACAGCGTCATAATCATCTCCTATGCTTATAGGGAGCAGGAGAGTGTTGAATACGGCGTTACCGCTGACATTCTGCTCATATTCGGTATATTTGGCCGTTAAGATACTGCCCTGACCTTCCGAATAGTAACCTGTTTCAATGGAGCTGTTAGTATAGCCTTCAGGAGCAATCGGCACGACTTTGATATTAACGCCGGGTATATTTGTTTTTGTGATTTTTGTATACTCGTCTATCTCAATGTCCGCTTCCGGAAGAAAATGCCACGACTGTACATATTTATTGGACGAGGTGTTTTGCGGAACAAGATAGTCATTGACAAGCCAAAATTTATTTCTGAGGAAAAACGTGGAACGCTTATATGATGAGGCGTCTTGCGTATTCGGAGTATTGCTTGTCAGGAAATCATAGGTGTTGTTTGTTTCCCATCTGTCCATAGTTCCTTTTTTTGCGTATTTATTATTCGAATGCTGATTTTTACCGTTCATTGTAACAGTATTATGCGCAATTGTCGATGTAAGCCAGTCCTTTGCTTTACTGCCGGAATAGGAGCCGTAAAGTGGGTCAACAAGCAGATATTGTCCGTCAGCCATGACAGTTATAGAGTTGTCGTCTGGGTGAGAGTGATTTCCGAAACCACCGTCTGCGTCCGTAAACATATACCATGCATTGTCGTTCCAGCCTGTGCGCATGACAGCTTTAAGTCCGACAGGGTACAGTTTTGACGTGAAATCAGGTTCTTCGCCGCCAAATCCCGCGGCATAGTTCAGGTGAGGATCGTCAAACCATAGAGCAAGATACTGCATACGCGAGAGAAAATTTCCTCTGTGGCTGTAGCCGTCGCCGACCTGATTATCGCGTATTCCGGGCATACTGGAATAATATTCAAATAAACCGAGATGAAGTATGTTGTCAAGTGTTTTTTGTGTGTACGGATAATCGGTTATACCGAGTTCATCAGCAATTTTCTTTGAGCCTATCAGTGTCTCTATTGTGTAATCAGTATATCCGAGTGAAAGCTCCGTACAAACCCAGTCGCTTTTTATCATAGAGTTTGAAAGTGTTTCATACCTGGATTTTACTCTGTTTATCCATTTCTGAGAATCGGTAAATTCGGGGAATGTGACCGATAAGGTGTAAAGTCCCTGACTTTCTGAGGTACCCCAGTTACCGTCTCTTGTGAAATATTGCGCGCCGTTCGCCTCGACATACATATATTTCATAAATGATGTAAATACATCAGGCGTCATATATTCGCTTTCTATAAGCTGCATTGTAAGAGTAGGCATACACTGTGTTCTCAAAGCTACGTCGAGTGATTTCAGCCAGCATATGTCATTGCCTCGGATATAGATGAAATCCATAAGCTGTCTAAGCGCTGTGTATGCGTATTTTTCGTCGCCTGTAAGATTATAAAGCTTTACCAGCTTGTCGTACCATGTGTTAAAACGCAGCAATTCTTCCTGATAACGGTAGCCTGCGCCTGACGGCTGATTCCAAGCCCACGAATCAAGCTGATCGTAAGAGTATACTACCTGCGCAAGTACGCTTTTGTAGGTTGATGTTTTTTCATTCCAGTCAGAATCGTCTGAATAGAAAATAACAACTTCTTTT
>CAJTPP010000009.1:0-20857 GCA_910578235.1 uncultured Clostridia bacterium
AGATATACTTGTACTGTATTCCCGCTTCGTCTGTAACTATCGTGTATTTGTCCTGCGTATTGTACTCAATCGTCCTTGTGCCGCCGTTAGGCATATTATACTTTACAGGACGGTTCAGCGCGTCATATTCAACCGTTGTAACCGTTCCGTACGAGTCCTTTTTATACGTCGGATAGCCGTATATATTCAGCTTAAACATGTCCGTTACGCTGCCCTCGTCTGCGCCGTCCGCATTCTCGATACCCGTGACAGTATTTGTTATATCTCTTGTTTTCTGCGCGGTATTTGTATACGCGCTGTTTACCTCCGTGTACTCGTCGCTGTCGCTGAGCACGCCGTCACCGTTGCTGTCGCTCGTCCACTGCCTCGCCGATGTTACATTTCCCTCGCTGTCATAACTATACTTTACCTGAGATTTTATGACGTCGTTCTGAGTAACACGCTCATATTCAACCGACTTGCCGTCAGCCGTCAGTTCTGCGGAAACAATATAATTGCCGTTATAGTGTTGGGCTGTCTTTACTTTATCCGTATAACGGCTGTCTTTCATATGATAGGTGTAACGTATCTTTTTATGTCCGCTTGTTTCCATTGCAAGCAGATCGGGATAACCGTCTACATATTGATATGATGATATGTTCTTCACACCGTTATTATTAACGGTAATTGTTTTCGGTTTATTAGCTGTGTCATATACATACGCTGTGCTTATATAAGGCGATCCTTTAACATCTGTCGCGGTAATCCTCTGTTCTCTCATCAATCCTTTATCATTATACTGCCTTACCGTTTTGTTTTTTTGTGACTCGTTTATTTCCGTAGATGTGACTTCTCTTCCGCTGTTTGTGAAAGAATACTCCCTTTTATTTACTTCCTTGCCGTCAGATATATCATACGAAGCCACTACCGCATACGCTCCGCGCATGAGCTTACTTTCATCAGACTGATAATACTGGCACTTATACTTATATCTCGTTTCCGCGCCTGTCGGATAAATAATCCTCTCTATATTACTGTTTGTCGAATGTAATTCCGTGTCATAATATACTTTAGGATATTCGTTAATATCAACTGATAACTCTCTATGCGCATTTATTACCTTTGCTTCTCTCGCGTCATATATAGTCTTTTCACCAAGCTGATTTGTTACTGTAAAACGCTGTACATTCTTTTGCTTAATGGGGCTGTCATTATCCAATTCGGAAGCGGGCAGTGTTGAAGTCTCATATGTTATTGTTTTTGTTTCACCCTCAGTATCATCATAATATGATACTATGGTCTTCTCTGAATTATGCTCTATATTTATTTCCCGTCCGTAGGTGTCCGTTATTATTGATATATATGAGAAATTGCTGTCATATTCATATGTTATTCTGTTGCCGTATATATCTTCAACCGCTACAATTCTCGGAATTTGCTTTCTCGCACGCTTAAGGCTCTCTACTGCTGCCGGATCATAAAAATAATATGTATAACCGCGATTATCCTTAACGGTAAAATTATACCGCAATCCATTATTTAAAGTCTGCTCTTTCAATAACTTTTCTATTTTCAGATAACGATTATTCTTACATGAAAATGTTGACGTATAAGTATCTTCTTTACCTGTGGAAGCACTGTTCTTAGTATATATATCATTGCCTTCAAGATTATATATATTACCGTCCAAATCACGAAACGCTCCGCTGTATTCACCTCTATAGATACTGTTTTCCTTGTTGTGAGTTATTTCATTGCTGTATTTATATAAAAAGACATCCGGCATCACCAAATTCCAGTTGTCACCCAAGCTGTTGTTCTCTAAAAGCAAGTTCCATGATGCAATATCATACTGGCTTCCTCCATCTTCAAAATAAGTGAACGGTCCGTGCTCAACAGCACTGTCATATGCATAAAAATCATATGATGTACTATCCGTAATTTTATTATAAATATCCTCAAATTTATAAAATGAATATGTAACTCCGTCTTTTTTATAAGAATATTGCGCAAGATTTTTTAACCCGATCAATCTGTTTCCATTATACATGTATGTATAGAAATCATCTTCCGTATAAAATGCTATATATATTCTCTCATTTGTCGATGTGTTTTTGAATGCGGCCATATATCTCATTTGTTCATTTGCATCTTCATTGTTGCCGCTTAAGCTGTATACTTTGTTATAATCCTGATTGTCATGGCGTCTTTTCAGTACAAAGTCGAGTCCGTTTTTACCGGGGAGAGACAGGTCGGTTTCCTCTATCGTAAGACGGTTCGTATTTCCCGACACTCTTTGTCCGTCCGCTTTTTTCTCATACGGCTTCAAATAATCGTCGCCAAACTGCGTCGAAAACATCTCATTCCAAACACTCGCCGTAGTATTTGTTTCACTGAACAATGATACGTCAAACGGATTGGGTAACACTGTTCCCATAAGATTATATTCTTCTTCCGGAAGCTCTATATCATCAGTTATTATTTCTGTATGCACCATAGGCTCATATTTTTCCGCCTCTGACTCTGTTTCATCGACAGTATAATATGTTTCTGTCTGCGGTATTTGCGTAGGCTCCGCTTCCGCCGCTTCATCTGATATATCCCACGGAGCTTCTGCCGATATTTCTGTCTCATCATTATCATTTATTTCTGCCAGCGCGGGAACGGCGTTCAGCAGCACTGACACAGTTATTAATATACTTATTATTCTTTTCATAAACTCACCCCTTATCCCCTACTTTGTCATTCTGTATGTAATAGTTCTTTGTCCTGATGAATTTGCTCTCAGCCATATAACATTAACTGTTTCGGACACTTTTTTGCCTGACGGAATGTCTTCGGAACATACAAACGACAAGCCGTTAGACTCCGCCTCTGTGATCCGTATATCTGTACCTCTGACATTATCTTTAGACGGCCGCCTGTCAATATCGTCTGTAAGCGCGCAGGCGTCTATAACAGAAAAACTGCCCTTAGGATATTCAACTGTAAATGTATATCCTTCAAAAGTGCTCATATTATTCACATTTACAAAAATATAATAATCCTTATCATTTTCAACATTCAGCGTCACAGTGTTTCCGTAAGCTGTGACTACACCGTTTATCTGACCGTCACCTTTAACAAAATCACCGTAATAAACGGAATACTTATATGTATTTGAATTGTAGCTTCTTGACGCTATATCATATCCGCCTGCGCAATACAAATATCCGTCATAAATCACATGCGGCATATATCGAAGCGTTGCCGGATACGCTTCCAGAAATACTGTCGACGTATCCTGAACATCTTCTTCTATTATCATTTCTTCTATTGTATATGAGGACGAAGTTGAGTTATACGAAAAAACAAGAGCTTTTTCCTTGCCCCATGTAACCGAAACGTATTCTCTGCCTTTAGGTGTCATTTGAGTCATTTGCTCCATATCCGACGCCAGATATATATTAACTCCCATATATTCATATTTTTGATTAAGACCTCCGTACAGACAGACAAATCCTTTTACAAAACCGGCTTTCGCGCCGACACGTATTAACGACTCATCAAAACCTGATGTAACCTTATTCCATGTATCATCTGACATATCATAATACTCATAACTGTTCACAAAGCCCTTTGCATCCCTGCCTCCGAAAACATATATTTTATTGTCTGTGCACAGCGACGCTGCCCTATCGCGTCTTTCCAGCATAGGCGTGCCGACAGTCCATTCGCCTGTTAAAGTATTATATATCTGAACATCATTAAGATATGTATTGTTTATATACCCGCCGATTATATATATACTGTCATCCACAGCCACTGCCGAAAATCCGTTTGCGGCTTTTGGTAATGATGTTATATTCTCCCACGAAGCTGTATTCTTGTTATATTTTTCTATAGAATATACATATCCTGAATTACCAAATCCGCCAACGGCATACATCTCCTTATTTATAACTAATATGTCAAAATCTGCTCGTCCTGACGCTAATGCCCCCGCTTCTTCCCACCGGTCGGCTGACGGAGGATTTAAATCATATAATTCCTCGCCGCTATCATTATTGTCATCACCGGCGGTTTCAACATCTTCCTTGTCAGTTTTCTCGGACACCTCAATATCAGACATACTATTATCCTGATCAATTATACTTTCCGCATCCAATATTTCTCCCGAAACAGGAACGACATCAATACTCATGCCTTCCTCATTTTCCCCCTCCGCATATATGCGGCAAGCGAAAAACATAAATATCACAGATAATATTACACTCATATATTTTTTCATATAAACCCCTCCTTAGTTAGTAATGTTTACCGCGAATTTAGCTTCATATGTAACATCACCCGCTGTCTTCACAGCTTCTATAATAACAATGCCCGGATCAATTGAAGATGATGCTGTTAACACGCCTGTATTTTCATCAATTGAAACTCCATTCTTTGCATTCACCAGACTCCATACGACCGTACCGTTTGGAAGCGTTGTCAGCTCTCCGTCACTGTCCTTTCCGAGAAAATAATATGTTGACTTAGATCCTTTTTTTACATATGGTGATCCGTAAATATAACTGCTGTCACAAGATACCTCGCCTATTTTCACATTGTCCAGACACATATCCGTTGTCGACGAAAATGTAATCATATTAATGTCGTCTATATCATTAATAGTCGGGAAATGTTCATACACCGCAAGCAAGCTGTCCGTATCTCTGTCAGATATATATACGCTTTGCCAGTGTTCACTGAGATTTACTTTGACAGTAACACTATACCATTTGTCCGCTTCTACAGGCAAATACTGTCCGTCTATGCCCTTTAATCTCTGAAATCCTCCCGATCCGCTCTGAACCTGAAAATATCCCTGATCCTTTGCCAGCCTGGCAACAAGAGTCGTCTGATTGCTTCCCGAGCCTGTTCTGTTTTTAAACTGTATTTCTCCGTTACGAGCGGTTTCTGTCTCCGAATATTTCAAATCATAACTTGCCTGTATAAGCTTCTGCGAGGCTTCCGCTCTGTACGCGACAACATCAAAATATTTTCTGTCCTTATTTGCTTGTCCATTATAGTATAAATTCATATATGTATTTCCATTTTCTTCTTTTAAAAAGTCCCATAGCGCATTATTATATAATCTTTCCCACTCCCATTTTTCATCCTCAAAATCATAATATACATTTGTTCCTGCGGCTATCGCTGAATACAACAACGCCGCCGCTGTCACAATCAAAACAGCAGTCAATGATATAAACTTGTATTTTTTCTTCATTTTTATTCCCCCTATGTAACTTAAATTAATATTTATTAATGTCTCTCCTAAGACATATGATATTGATAATCCCAGTATATGACAGCGTTTTTACGCTGTCAATACATCTTGCAACTTCGGTAATAATAATACATCTTTGGTAAACAAAACATACACAATAAAAAAACTGTTCAATCTGAACAGTTTTTTACGCATTTCACTTTTTATATTATTTATAAATAATCACAAATGCTTTGCTGACATAAACATCTTTTTATCAAACGGCTGAAACTTTCTGCGCGACATATCCGCTACATATGTTCTGCCCGCATATGACATTTTAACATCCTTCTTACTGTATTCAGTCACATAATTCAAGTTAATAAAATAGCTTTGATGTGACGCGGCAAAATAATTCACCTGCTGCTCTATCTTATTTTTTATGACTGAAAACAATTCCGAAGCGATAAAATCCCTCTCTTTCGAAACAATATGCGTATGCCGTCCTATATTTTCTATGTAAATAATAGATCCTACCGAAAGTCTGACAGAAAGTCTGTTCTTATAACCCGTAACCAAAATTGTTTTGTTTCTGCTGTTTATTCTCTGTAACGCGCTGTCAATACCTAAGCTCAATCTGTTTTTGTCAACAGGCTTAATAAGATATCTAAGAGCATTGACATCAAAAGCGTTATCAAGATAGAAAGAATAACTTGTAAGAAAAAATACAAGACAGTTCTTTTTTCTTTCCTCAATTTTTTTTGCAAGCTCAATTCCGCTTAACTCCGGCATCTCAACATCCAAAAAAACAATATCATATATTATCTCTGTCTCCAATAGTTCTTTCGGAGAAGAGAATGTCTGCAATTTATATTGAATTTCCTTTTCATCAAATATATCACAGATAAGCTGAGCCTCAGTTCTAAGAACTTCTCTTTCGTTATCACATAATGCTATATATAAAATCATTATCTTATCCCACTTTTCATATGTTATATATCACATCACAACAGATATCTGATATGACAGCATATTATATCCAAACATCTTCTCCGGTCTTTAGACTACCAGTACAGTTTCCAGTTCTTCGTCATACGCGTAAGTGCTTCAAGATAGAAATAATCTCCCCATGTATTACATTCATCAACACCGCCGTTAGTACATGTATTTGTCGGTGTTTTACGCGCGTAAGTTCCATGCAGCAGCAAACCGTTTGACTGCTTTACACTTGTCACTGCGCACAAATCAGCATGAGCTTTCATAATGCGCATCGCCGCGTCTGTATAATACTTAGCCTCATCATCATCAAGATATTTTGACATTTCCAGCATACCGCACACCGCGATCACTCCCGCGGACGAATCGCGCGGCTCGTCACTTCCCGTATCAAAATCAAAATCCCAGTACGGTATTAAATCATCAGGAAGATGCTCTATAAAATAGTCTGTAACGCGTCTGAATATATCTATATATTCAGCTTTTCCAAGTTTGGAATACGCAATCGCGCTGCCGTATATACCCCATGCCTGACCTCGCGACCACGCCGAGCCATCACGGTTACCCTGACATGTAACTCCCCTTTTCGGCAAACCTGTTTCAGGATCAAAGAAATATGTATGATAAGTTGAATTGTCGGGACGTATTATATTTTTCATTGCTGTTTTTATATGTCTTTCAGCTTTCTCTCTGTATTTCGCGTCGCCTGTAACCTCGCTCGCCCAGAACAGCAGCGGCATATTCATAAGACAATCTATAATCAGCCTGTAATTATCAGCCGCCCCCATTTCTCCCCATGCCTGAAAAAACTCACCTTTTTCATGAAATCTTCCAAGAAGATTATCTGCGGCAAGAATAGCCGCCTTTTTACCCGCTTCACTTCCCGTAAGCTTATAAGCGGCCACGCATGACGGACTGTATAAAAAACCCATATCATGATGATCTGTATTAATATGATTTTCTATTCTGTAAAGAAACTTTTCCACCTGTTTCAGCGCCGCGTCTTTCAAAATGTCATTTTTACATTTTTCATAGGCAAGCCACAGCTCGCCTGTCCAAAATCCCTCTGTCCAGTCTATGTTATCGAACTCACTGTAGAAATTATTTTCACTGTTCGCCCCCGGAAAACAATCATAAAATTTATTTACATTAGTTTCTGTAAGCTCGACTGCCTTATTCAGAGCGCGCTCTGTCTCCTCAGGCGAAATCATGGGATACTTCACAAATTTTTCTCTTGTCATCATCTTCAATCAATCCTTTCGTTACATATTATAACATAATTATATCACAAAAGACGGACATTGCAAATGTCCGTCCTGTTTATCTGCCGCCGTTCAGACGCGAATCTTTGCTTTTACATCCACAATAATCATTACGCCTTTTTAATTATTTCTTTCCATTTCTCATAAGCGGCATCCCATCCGGCACTGTCCTGAGGTTCATATGCCGCAATATCAAAGGAATTTTTTACAACTTTCCGTCCCTCGTTTATATCCTTAATAGCGCCCATAGCCATCGCCTGCACAATAACATTGCCTATGCTTGTCGCCTCAACCGGTCCCGCGCTTACTACTCTCTTAGTGGCATTCGCTGTAAACTGGCATATCATTTTATCCTTTATACCACCGCCGACAATATTTACAACATTGTATTTGTTACCTGTAACCGCTTCCATACCCTCAACTGTCTGACGATATTTAAACGCAAGGCTCTGAGCAATACATCTCACAATTTCACCTTTTGTCTCAGGCACCTTCTGTCCCGTCTTTGCGCAATACTCTTTAATTCGCTTCGGCATATTGCCCGGTGTCTGGAATGCGGGATAATCAGGATCAATAAGACTTTCGAAAGGCTCCGCGGCGTTTGCCTGTCGCTCAAGCTCGTCGAAACTCAGCAGCTCACCCTCTCTGTCCCACTGGCGTCTTGACTCCTGAATAAGCCATAATCCCATAATATTCTTTAAGAAACGTATTGTCTTATTCACGCCGCCTTCATTTGTGAAATTATATTCAAACGCTCCGTCTGATGTATTCGGCCTGTCAAGCTCCACACCCATAAGAGACCATGTGCCGGAAGAAATATAAATAAAATCCTTTTGATCAATAACCGGCACAGAAGCGACAGCGCTTCCGGTATCATGTGAAGCCACCGCCACAACAGGTATCTCGTCAATGCCAAGCTCCTCCGCAAGCTCCGGCTTAATGTTACCGACAATTTCACCGGGGAATATAACGTCTGTCAAAATATCTGTAGGTATACCAAGCTTTTTAAGAAGATCATATGACCATTCATATTTTTCACTATTGTAAAACTGGGTAGTCGAGGCGTTCGTATATTCTGTTTTCTTAACTCCTGTCAGGAAAAAATTAAATAAATCAGGCATCATAAGCATGGTTTTCGCATTTTTCAGCGCGCTGTCACCCGACAGTTTTGCTGACAAAAGCTGGTACAGAGTATTAAACCAGTTAAACGCAATACCCGTCTCTCTGAATATTTCCTTTTTATCCACAAGCTCAAACGCCTTTTCATACATGCCCTCTGTTCTCGTGTCACGATAATGATACGGATTGCCAAGCAGCTTGTCATTTTCATCAAGCAAACCGTAATCAACACCCCAGGTGTCAATACCAATGCAGTCAATATCACGGTCTCCCGAATTAACGCATTTCAAAATACCCTGTTTTATTTCAAAAAACAGTCTGAGCACGTCCCAGTGCAAATCACCGTTTATATTTACGGGATCGTTTGAAAAACGGTGTTTTTCCTCAAGCGAAATCTTTTCTCCGTCAAAAGTCGCAAGCATCGCTCTTCCTGATGACGCGCCAAAGTCAAACGCCAAAAATTTATATGTTTTTCCCATACCCACTACCTCTTTTCATTTTGATAAAACTTGATATATTTATTATACAATATATTAAATAAGCTGTCAATATTATACAACCATCATTTTTATAAGCAAAATACATCTTAAATTTCAATAAGGACATAAAAAAACAGGACTGTCTGTTATAAACAATCCTGTTTTATACTTCATAAAATTAAGCTTTTGGTTTTGCCGTAGGCTCTGCTGTCGGTGCTGTTGTCACTTCCGGAGTTGCTGTAGCCTTAGGATCCGTTGTGGCCTTAGGATCTGTTGTAGCCTTAGGATCCGCTGTGGCCTTAGGATCTGTTGTAGCCTTAGGATCCGCTGTAGCCTTAGGATCTGCTGTGGCAGCAGGTATTAACGTAGCCATCGGCACTGCTGTAGCCTTAGGATCTGCTGTAGCCGCAGGCTCTGCAGTTGCGGAAGCACCATCACCATTGATTGTAACCGCAGCCGTATTTATCTTAAGACTGTCACCTTCATACGTTACAGTTGAACCGCCTTCGTCAATACTGTCAAGAAGCAATGTGGTGTTATATCCAAGTCTTGTCTGATAACCGTTTGAAAGCGAGAATTCGCCCTTCTTGCCGTTCAAAGATTTAAATGTAAGCTTCAATACATGTCCATCAGTCTTTGCCGCGTTTTCGCTGTCAATTGTGATATAAACACTCTTCAGATAATCATCCGCAAAATCAGGATTTGTTACGCCAAGCGCGCCTTCAATCACAGTATCACCATTCATAAGAGCGGCGTCAACAAATTCAAAATTATCCTTATCATACTTTATTGCAGCTGTTACTCCTGATACAAAAGTTCCTTCAGCTATATTTGCCGCATCAACATACAAATCAACAGTCTCGCCCTCTTTAACCGTAAGCGCACTTGCCGAAAGAGAATATACAGGAGCGCCGGCGGCAACCGAAGGAGCATTTTCCGATGTAATATTAATTGTATAATCCACACCGTTCCACTTAACATTAGCCTTCAAAGCTTCGCTGATTGCGCGCAGGGGGATCATTGTTCTGTCGCCTATAATCTGAGGAGGCACATCAAGCTTTACCACAGTCTCAGGCGCTTTAAAGTCCTGTCCTGACAAAAGAGCGCCAAATACTCCGCTCATGTCATAAGCCTTCAATTCGCTCTGACCGATAAACATCTTGATAACCGTTTTGCTGTCCGCGCTTGTGACATCCACTTCCTGCTTTTCTTCATCCCATTCAACCTTAGCGCCCATAGCTTCAAACACGCCTCTTGCCGGAACAAGCGTTGTGCCCTCGCCAAGAATTACAGGTTCCTGATCATCAAAGAATATCTCACTGCCATCTACATACACCGTTGGAGCCTTGTCCTCCGCAACAACCGCAGCAGCGCAAGAAGCCGCTATCGCCGCCGCAACTGTCATACTTAATATTTTTTTCTTCATATCTATGTAACCTTCCTTTCAAATATGTGTAATATTATTTTAACATAAAAATCTGAAATATACAATAAAAAATTTTAATTTTGTATAGCAATATTAATTAAAATGTAGTATAATGGTAAATATATGTACAAATTTTCAGAAAAAAAGGAAAGGAAAACGATATATGGATACTTTTTTTGACTATATTTTGAAATTTTTCCACTTGCTTCGGATAAGCGATTTTATCGATGTGCTTATTGTCGCGGTAATTTTTTACTATCTTATCAATCTTATCCGAGAAACACGCGCAATGCAGCTTGTAAAAGGCATTGTTTTCCTTTTTGTTGTATTTTTTCTGAGTCAGTGGCTTAAGCTCAACTCACTGAATTACATACTTGGCGGAGCTATGCAGATAGGCGCCTTTGCCGTCATAGTTATTTTCCAGCCTGAGCTTCGTAATCTTCTTGAGCGAATGGGACGCTTCACTGTTGGAAATATCATAGATTTTGCGGCGGATAATTCCGAGGAGGAATTATCCGGTGTCATAGACTCGATATCCATAGCCGCGGAACATATGTCAAAATCAAAAACCGGCGCTCTTATCGTGCTTGAACAGAGCACTCCGCTCGGCGAATTTATAAGCACGGGCACAATGCTTGACGCGAATGTTTCAAGCGGGCTTCTGGAAAACATTTTTGTGCCGAATACTCCGCTTCATGACGGCGCCGTGATAATAAGAAGCAACAAAATCATCACCGCGGGCTGTCTGCTTCCGCTTACCGCTAACAATAATTTATCACGCGATCTCGGAACGCGGCACAGAGCGGCTATAGGCTTAAGCGAGGTTACAGACGCTATAATTATAGTAGTAAGCGAGGAAACAGGAAAAATTTCCATTGCGCGAAACGGTTCGCTTACACGCAATCTTTCGGGAGAGTCCCTTGCTAAAGCGCTGAAAAAAATTGTCAGCCGAAAAAACGACACCAATCAGAGAATAGATAAAATTATGTTCTGGAGGTCAAAATAATGAAGAAAAAGCAGAGTAAATCACGCACACAAAAACTCCAGACAATAGCGCTTTCTGTTCTGCTGTCAATAATTGTATGGCTTCTTGTAGTGTATATAAACGATCCTGACATTACCACCACTGTATCAGATCTTAACGTGCGCTTCGTGGGAGAGATGCCGCTGCGTGAAAAAGAGCTTGCTATAACAGGCAAAGATAAAATACCCTCTCTTTCCGTTACTGTAACCGGCAAGCGCAGTGATCTTATAAGCTTTATGGATCATCTTTATGTGGAGGTAGACGTAAGCGACATTTTCACGGTAGGAGAATATAATCTCACAGGCGCCATTTCCATTCCGACAACACGCATAACCGTTGAAAAAGAAAATTACGGTGAAATTCCCGTTACGATTGAGCCTCTTACAAGTAAAGACATTACTGTTTCCGTAAAACAGAGCGGCGCGATAAAAAACAAGCTTGTACAATCGGTTATAAGCGATTCCAAAGTCACTATAACAGGCGCGAAAAGCGAGGTGGATAACGTGGCGGGCGCGGTAGCAACCGTCGATATATCCAATCTTCGCGACGACGGCACTGAACGTGTAAGCTATCTTCTTACAGACGCTTCAGGCAGTCTTATAAATTCAAATGAAACACTTGAAAGTACACGCTCATATGTTGAAGTTACACATACTATTTATAATGAAAAAACACTGCCTGTTATTCCGTTGCTGACCGCCGAACTTGATAAGGATTATATTATAAAAGACAATAAAGCGGTCGTCACACCGTCAACCGTAACTGTAGGTATAACGCCCGACAATACGGATGATCTGCTTATAGCCAGAATAACAAAAATAAACGGCGACGGCTCCATTACATGCGAACTTGAAAATTCTAACGGAATGTATATCCCGGCTGAAAGCCGTGAAATAAAAATCAAAGCTGAAATTGTAAAAAAAGTAACCGCCAATACCGAGCTTGAAGTGCATATAGAAAATGTTCAAAGCGGACTTTCCGCGCGCGCGGACGGCAAGCTGTCCGCTCAGGTATGGGGTGAGGAAGGACTGCTTAATACAGAAGGCCTTTATGTCTCGGCTGACGCGTCGGGACTCGGCAAGGGAGAGTATTCTCTCCCTGTTATTCTCCGGGGAAACAACGCGTACCTCAGCGGAGAATACAAGGTTAATGTTATTATAGAATAGGAGAAAAAACAAATGTCAGACAAATTAGTAAGAGGAAACAGTATGGACGGCGCAATCCGAGTATTTGCGGCAATTACAACCGGTCTCGTAAACGATGCGCAGCGCATACATCACACATATCCCGTAGCTACCGCGGCTCTCGGCAGACTGCTTACCGGAGCGGCAATTATGGGCGCTGCGGGCTTAAAAAATGAAACAGACAGTATGACTCTTCAAATAAAAGGCGAAGGCGAACTCAGCACGCTTGTGGCTGTAACGGATTGTCACAGCCGTGTCCGCGGATATGTATCTAACCCTTTTATCAACCGTCCTTTAAACGGTAACGGCAAGCTTGATGTGGGAGGCGCTATAGGCGGCGGATATCTCAGTGTTGTCCGCGATCTCGGAATGAAAGAGCCTTATGCTGGACAAATACCGCTTGTCTCCGGTGAAATTGCGGAAGATCTTACCTACTATTACGCAAAAAGCGAGCAAATACCAACTTCAATCGCCCTCGGAGTGCTTGTCAATACAGATAATTCAGTAATCGCGTCAGGTGGATTTATGATACAGCTTATGCCTGAGGCAACAGAAGACATGGCTGTTCAACTCGAAAATATACTTAAATCCATCCCGCCCGTAACAACCATGATAAAGGACGGTATGACGGCGGAAGACATTCTTTTCCGCGTCACGGAAGGATTTTCCATGATTTGCGAAAACAAAGCCGTTACTCCCAAATATGAGTGTACATGCTCAAAAGAGCGTATGGAAAAAGCTCTTATTTCTATAGGCCGGGACGAGCTTCAGGCCGTTATAGACGAGCAGGGCGAGGCAGAGCTGACATGCCAGTTCTGCGATAATAAATATCTGTTTAGCAAACAAGAACTGCAATCTCTTCTTGAACATGCTAAAGGCTGATATTGTATTATATTCTTTATTATAAAAACAGATCTTCTGAAAAATCAGAATGTTAATCTGAATTTCAAAAGACCTGCTCAAAATATCAAATTATTTTTCATCCTATTGATATTCTATTCAATAGGATGATTTTAATTTTAAATTATCGGTTTCATAGACTTTAAAGAATACCACACATAAATTTTCACATTATCTTTTGTATCATCAAAGTCATCCGGTTTCAAAATATTATTCACACCCTTATTGAGAAGTTGATTTTCCATCACCTTTACCTGTGATAAAATACCGTCGACATAGCACACAAAAATCACAACCGCTCTCTGCTCCTTATCTGACACTATGACTGCCCGATGATTTTGCAAATCATACTCGGCTTTCTGTACGAGAGGTGTAGGTGAAGGGTCAGGCGCTGAAGTTGGAATTATTTCCGATATCCCCGATGTTTTTATATCCGAAAATGATGCTATTGAATACCATGGAAGCATTGGATTAGCTTCATTTGAATTGCCCGCCACACTGTCTACCGCCAATCCAACATATGCGTCTTTACTCCAGCCGCTTATATCAATCGTCATAGGCTGACGCGCGTTATTGGTCCAATCTATACCGTCATTTGAAACTGACAGTATCAGCGCATCGCCTTTTCTCTCAATTTTCATATATTGCGGCAAAGTAAAATTCTTCTCGGGATTGGATGTGTCATAACCGCTGTCATTTTTAATCTCATTTCCGCTTTTATCACACAACCAGCCGCGGACGGCATCCCCGCCATTTGTCTCTCTATGTATCACCTGAATATTTTCTCCATACTTTTTCCAACCGTCAGCAAGCATTACCATTCGCGAATTGCTGTCCAGACTCTCCCGAAACATAATCCCGCACACAACTCCGTTCTCATACTTGGGTATATCTTCAATTTTAGCAGAAAATTCAAAATCGCCGTTTACGTCATTCTTTAAATAACTTAAACTGTCAGTTTTACCGTTTATCAAACCGCTTCCCGAAATGTAAAGCTTCCCTTCGTTAATCCATGCGCTGTTTTTACCCTCAAAAGGAGTTTTTCCTATTTCAATTATATTATCTTTATTTAGTGAACTGTCATTTTTAGTGACATAAACAATCGCGGTGGGAGAAGTGGTCGCTTCTCCTATATTATTGTATGCCTTTGAAGTAATATAATGTATTCCCGCTTTTAATGACAGGCTTGTCTCTATCCGATCGCTCTTAACAGTATCAATAAGTACTTCTCCGTCATACAATTCTGTTTTGATTATACTTGTTCCCTGTTTCGCGTTCGCCTTTGCAGAATACAGAACAGGCTTATCTTCTGTTGTTATCTCCCAAAACCCCTCATTTCCCGTTTTATCTACAGTTTTTGATGTGTCCGCAATTGCCGGTGTATTAACTGTAATCTCCGGATTTGACGGCGCATTTTGATTTTCTGTCCAGTCGTTTACATACGCTTCAATCCATGTATATCCTTTCCACTTTCCGCTTGTCACAATCTCGGCTTCACTCTTATTTCCCATTCCGTTGGCCGTTTTCCATTCTAACGGTATCATAAATGTTCTTTTTTCAGAAACAATTCCGCTGAAGCCGCCTACTTCTTCAATACTGTTTATAATTCTGCCTGTACCGTTTTTTACATCATTTATTATACGCGCGTCAATACTGTCACGGCGCGGCAATACCGCGCCCGCATTTTCCAGAACATACTCGTACGCTTCCTGCGCGGACTGGGTCGGAATTTCATATTCGCCCATGTCAATAGGAGTATCTGTAAAATTTGCACGCTTCTGATTTTGAACATAACTTTCACTTAAAATATTATTTTCCGTAGCCTCACTGTCACCAAACACATAATTTCCTTTTATATAGAAATTAGACTTAGGCATTTGACCATTGTAGCTTGTATTTCCATTATGTGTAACCTCAAATATTTTAGAACGTACACTTTGTTTGGTAGATGGGCCAAACTTATAATAATTATTATGTATATTTACATTTGACGCATATTCCGGCGCGGAATATCTCTCCCACGAATTATAGGAATACGGCTCCCCGCCGT
This sequence comes from uncultured Clostridia bacterium, assembly GCA_910578235.1. GTDB lineage: Bacteria > Bacillota > Clostridia > UBA1381 > UBA1381 > Hominilimicola. Next base: position 15,650 of record CAJTPP010000009.1, read on the forward strand.
AACAGCTATTGTTTCCCCAGTTATATATTACATTATTAACCATATCAGTAGATTTCAAATTCCTGTCAAGCCGGGGATTACGACTGTCATGATTAGCAAACAAATTATGATGATATGTGGCATTTGTACCGCCTATTATACCGCCATAGCCGTGAGCGCCTTTAAAATGACTTGACATTCTAAGACTTTCAGAACTTATACAGTTTTGCACCGAAACATTTCTTGACTGTGCCTTTGGCGGCTTATTGTCTGACTCCTGACCATCCTCGAGCGATCCCGAATAGATCGTCAGCATTTCATCAACCCCCCATGAGACTGAACAGTGATCAATCATAATATTACTCAACCATCTTCCTCCAAGTCCGTCCGGTTCGCCATTCTGACGATCAGTAGGGCGCACACGAAGATAGCGTATAATAATATTATCAGCATTATTTCCAAGTAAAATATCATATCCCGATACAGTTATGCCATCTCCCGGGGCTGTTTGTCCTAATATTGTAAGATTACTTTTTCTTATATCCAAACGACTTTTAAGCTCGATTATTCCGCTTACGTCAAATACAATTATACGCCCTTCTTTCGATACGGCGTCACGCAATGATCCTGTGCCACTGTCATTTAAATTTGTAACATGATAGACAGATGGGGATGACACATTTCTCGCGCCTTTTGTATACTTTCCTCCGCCCTGAGCACCCGGAAATGCTAAAATGTTATCCTCCGCATTAACAGTCATACCAAAAAGTCCTGTTATCATCACCGCACATAAAATATACGCGGTTATTCTTTTTAAATTCATAGTAAAATCACTCCCCAAAATATAGTTATATATACTTTATCATATACCATATGTTTGAGCAATAAAATAGAAAGCATAAAACAAAAAAACCCCTATTTTGAATAAAAAAACCACCAACATCTGGTCATGTTGTTCAACAGCAAAAAACATTTGAAGATATATACATGATTTGTCATAAAATAACACCATTGCAATCAATCATTAAAACTCAATAAAAAAACCCGGCGGAATACCGCCGGGTTAAATTTAACTTTTTATACTATATCATTACGGCTGTTTGCCGATATAAGCAAGAATACCGCCGTCTACATACAACACATGTCCATTTACGGCATTTGACGCGTCTGACGCAAGGAATACCGCCGGACCGGTAAGTTCCTCAGCCTCAAGCCATCTGCCCGCGGGAGTTCTGCCGCAGATAAACTGATCAAACGGATGTCTTGATCCGTCTGCCTGCTTCTCACGAAGCGGAGCAGTCTGAGGTGTGGCAATATAACCCGGGCCGATACCGTTACACTGAATATTATCAGCGCCGTATTCAGCACAAATATTTCTTGTGAGCATTTTAAGTCCGCCCTTAGCAGCAGCATAAGCCGATACTGTCTCACGGCCAAGCTCTGACATCATTGAACAGATGTTGATAATCTTACCGTGTCCCTTCTTAATCATTGAAGGAATAACTGCCTTCGCAACAATAAACGGAGCATTCAGATCAACGTCAATCACCTGTCTAAATTCAGCGGCAGTCATCTCACACATAGGAATTCTCTTAATGATACCCGCATTATTAACAAGAATATCCACAACGCCAACCTCTGCTTCAATCTTCTTAACCATTTCCTGTACCATTTCCTCGTTTGTAACGTCACAAACATATCCTTTTGCGTCAATACCGTCCGCCTTATATGACGCGAGACCTTTATCAACAAATTCCTGCTTGATATCGCAGAAAACAATTTTAGCACCTGACTTTGCGTATGCGGAAGCAATAGCATAGCCGATACCGTAGGAAGCGCCTGTTACCAACGCAACCTTGCCCTCAAGGCTAAAGTTCAAATAATTACCCATTTTTAAGTTTCCTCCCTATTTGTTTTTATTTAATATAAAAAATATTAACTTAAATTAACGGTTCAGGACGATAAATAAGATGTGAAAAATTACCTTCAATATCCTTGTACCAGTATGTTTTAAGACCGCTCGCGTTTTCGCTGACATCATGCACTTCCTCCACGCGCCCGTCCGCTTTCAGTTTTGCCACAATATCGTCAAAAGCCTTCGGCGAAACCGCGAACGCAAGATGTCTTATTCCTGCCGATTTCTCAGCGTCAGACGGTTTATCATCAGCAGCAGAAACAAACTCAATCATGCTTCCGTCCGGAAACTGCAAAAAATATGTGCCCTTCCCATTGTCATAAACAACTCTGCCGCCGTACATTTCCATATACCAGTCTTTTAAAGCCGCTGTATTATGAGATACAACAGCCACATGTTCAATACCTTGTACCATATCAATCACTTCCTAAAATAATTTTATATATTTGCCTCCGCATGTATTTATATTCCTCAATACGGTATATAAATCATACCCAAATATTTTTAGATCACAACAGCTTTGCTATTGTCTGTACTGTAAGGTTATTATAACATATTTTGCCAACTATTTCAACCGATTTTTATAATAATTTTACAAAAATTCCACATCACCGTACATCATTGAGTTTCGGTGCACATTCATAAAACCCGCTTTAAATCCGGCGCAGTACTTTTCCATAGCGTCAATCACGCTCTGCGGTTTCAGATTATACACGCTTCCTATAGCTACACACATCTTCAGCGTCAGTATACCGTTTTCATCTGATATGTTTTCAACACTGTAAATATACGGGCGTATATCAGACTCTTTTATACCGCTTTTTGATTTTTTCATAACTTTAAGCTCATTTTGCTCAAGAAGCATATCAATGTCCGCATATCCATCATATTCCAGTTCTACAGTGTACACAGCCCTGTCAAGCTTTGTGAGATCAATCTCTTTTCCTTCAATTTTCTTTGCCGCGAGGATCTTATATCCGGGCGGAAACGCTCCGTTTATTATATCAGCTAATTCGCTTTCTCTATAGCTGCCGTCAAAACCAACCTTCATGTACTCGCAATCGGATGTCACGCCTACAGAAAGCGGCTGAGCGACAGTCATAACAGGATGAGGATTAAAGCCCTGACTAAACACAAAATTCATACCTGTTCTGCGTATTGTGCGGTGAAAAAGTCTTACAAAATCAAGATGCGAAATATACTTTACACGTTCATCACGTGAATATTTTAATATATAATTACTCATAACAAACCCCCGCGCCAAATGATTTCACACCGCAGCCCGCGCACTGCTGACGACAGTTAGCCGTTGTTACAGCCTGTTTTGCCTTCTCATTCTCACGCATAAAAAATTGTTTTGTCACACCCATATCAATATGCTCCCAAGGCAAAATTTCCTCATAGGATCTTTCTCTTGACGTGTAAAAATCAGGATCAATACCAAGCTCGTCAAAGCTCCGCATCCAAGTGTCAAATTTAAAATGCTCTCCCCAGCCGTCAAACTTACATCCATTCTCAACCGCTCTTATAATAACTTCTCCAAGCCGTCTGTCACCTCTGGCGAACACACCCTCAAGATAACTTGTCTTGTTATCATGCCAGTTATATCGTATACGGCGCGATTTAATCGCGTCCTTGAGCGCGTTTTGCTTTTCTATAAGCATATCACGGGTATCCTGAGCAGCCCATTGAAATGCGGTAAACGGCTTCGGCACAAAACTTGACGTGCTTACAGTTACGTTTATCTGCTTCGCCCTTTCCTCTTTGGGAATTGCAAAGTACACGTCCAGCACTTTCTGCGCAAGCTCAGCTATACCGCGCACATCTTCCATTGTCTCTGTGGGCAGTCCTATCATAAAATACAGCTTAACATTTGTCCAGCCGCCTCTAAAAAGCAAATCTGTCGAATGTACTATATCTTCTTCATTTATATTCTTATTGATAACATCACGAAGTCTCTGAGTACCGGCCTCGGGAGCAAAAGTAATGCCTGTTTTTCGCACCTTCTGTACCTTTTCCATCAAATCCAGGGAAAAATTATCAATCCTGAGCGATGGCAGAGACAAACCTATTTTCTTTTCCTCCGTAATTTTAAGCAGACCGTCTGTAAGATCAGGCAGTCCTGTAAAATCGCTCGTTGAAAGCGATGAAAGCGATATCTCGTCATAACCGCTGCATGCGAGCAGATTTTCCGCCATACCAAGCAGCTTATCGGGTTTTCTTTCTCTCAGCGGTCTGTAAATGTATCCCGCCTGACAAAAACGGCAGCCTCTCAGACAGCCTCTCATTACTTCCAGCATAACTCTATCATGCACCACTTCTCCGAACGGTACGATTATAGTCTCGGGCGCGTATGTATTATTGAAGTCCTTCATTATGCGCTTTTTAATTCTCGGTTTCGCATGGGGATTATTCGGAACAACACTTTTTACAGTGTTATCCGAATTGTATTCAACATCATAAAAAGAAGGAACATATATTCCCTCTATATCCGCAATAGCCTCAAGATACTCCTTCTTATTCCCTTTGCCTTTTTTCTTCCATTTTATATATTCATCAACAACCTCATGGATAGCTTCCTCGCCTTCGCCGAGCATAAAAAAGTCAAAAATATCCGCAACAGGTTCGGCATTATAAGCACACGGTCCTCCGCCGCATACTATGGGACAGCTTTCATCTCTGTCCCTCGCCCTCACGGGAATATCCGCAAGCATAAGCATATTCACAATATTTGAATAACTAAGCTCATACTGAAGCGTAAAACCAAGCATGTCAAAATTAGTAACCTCGTCCCCGCTTTCCAGCGCAAACAGCTTCATACCGTGCTTTTTCATTTCCTCCTCCATGTCAGTCCATGGAGCAAAAACACGCTCACAATATGTGTCTTCTCTGTCGTTAAGTGTATGATAAAGTATTTTCAATCCTAAATGTGACATTGCGATTTCATATGTGTCCGGAAAGCAAAAACCAAATCTGACATCTGTCTCATACGGATTTTTCATCACGGAATTCAGCTCGCCGCCCGTATAGCGCGTAGGCTTCATTACGGATGACAATATTTTATCTTTAGTCGTTATCATAATACTCTCCCGAAGTTTCCGCCGCTTCATTCTGAGCAGCTTTTTTATCCTTTCTTTTTACAATAAAACCGTTTACTTTGTCTATAATACCAGGCATAAGATCAACAAGCTTGCTCACAGGCGAATTATCATTCCCCATTGACACAATACGCACATTATCATTATTAATCACAAGAAACGCCTCCGCGTTAACCGAAGCTCCGCCGCCCATACCGCCGCCGAAACGCGTATCAT
>CAJTPP010000009.1:20947-23862 GCA_910578235.1 uncultured Clostridia bacterium
ATCATTGTGCCGTCTGACGCAATAATCGGCTCACCTACAACCGAATTGGCGTCAATCATGCCTCTGAAATTTTCCGTAACCTCTGAAAGCATTTCACTTACTTTGTTATCAGCCATTTCTATTCATCCTCCTGTTAATTCTTTTTATTCGTATCAGCAGCACAGCCGCCATAATTCCAAGCCACAGAACAGACGCTACCCTTGTTCTGATTTTCAGATATACCCCCGCCTCAAAACAGGCATTATCAAAATCCGGCATCATTGACACCTTCCATTTGTCAAGCGTCATATGCCTGTCAATCACAGAAACGGCATTATATACGGCCGCGTTAGCCGCGCCCGCGGCAATACCCGTATACATCGGATCGCCGGTGCCAAAATGTGATGATATGTTAAGCTCCTTAACACAAATCGTATACCTGAAAAAATGCTTTATTATTCTTAATATGTCCTTTTTTAACTCACTGTACACTGTTTTTCCGAATTTTATCAGTCCCCATACATCTTTCTTATCCTCAGACGGTTCTTCTCTTTCAGCGTCTTTTTCCACTTCTCCGGCCGCTTTCTCCAATTTTTTTTCCGTAGGAAAGATAGTAAATTTCATGAACAGATATTTTATCACTACCGCTCCCCTGCTACTCTCATTATTACAGGCAAACTCGATTATACAGTCCGCAGGTATAAACAAAATAAGCATTATAACAGCCGTTAATGATATAATTATATAAAAAGCTGTCATTGTTCTTCCTCCCGCGTTACTGCTCCGTATTATCCGATACTTCCTCCGGCTCGCTTTTATCCTCAATTTCCAGCTGAAGTCCCTGAGCGCTATCCGTATTAAGGCGGCTTAGGTCAAGCGGCGGCAGATCCTTTGGATTTGTCAGCCCGAAACATCGCAGAAAATTTTCTGTCGTGACATACAAAATAGGTCTGCCCGGCGCGTCCAGTCTGCCCTTTTCCTCAATCAGTCCTCTTTCATAAAGACGGTTTACACAGCCGTCACTGTTTACGCCTCTTATATGCTCTATCTGCCCTTTAGTTATAGGCTGCTTGTAAGCTATGATCGCCAAAGCCTCCATTGCGGCGTTCGAAAGCGGCTGAGTTCTCTGCTCTCCTAATATTTCCTGTATGTGATTATAATATTCAGGCCGCGAGCAAATCTGATATCCTTCAAGTATATCTATTATATTAAAGCCTCTGTGATCTCTGTTGTATTCCTCTTTCAGCTCGCTTATAGCATTATTCACCGTTTCAACATCCGTTTCAAGCACAACGGCAAGTTTTGCAGCCTTGACCGGCTCTCCGGCGGCGAACAGTATTCCTTCTATCGCGTATTTTATATTATCCATTTTTATGAACATTATCTCCCCTCATTAGAAGCTGAAAGGATAAAATCCCTTGTATTTTCATCGTAATTCGCATACAGCCTGTTAAGCTTTATCATTTCCAGCACCGCAAGAAATGTCGCTATCATTTCAGGTTTTGAGTCCTCAGGTTTAAAAAGCGCTTCAAACTGTATGCGCCTGCCGCGCCGCAGCGCCTTACATATTTTTTCCACCATATCGTCAACGGACACCTTCTCACGTCCGACAATCTGAGAAAACGCCCGCTTTTCAGGCTTCGCCTTGCGGAGCTGTCTCTGAAAAATACTGTTAAACGCTTCAACAAGCTCGTCCACTTCATGATTAATTGAATATTCGGGAATTGGGAAATCAATTTTTTCCGCTTCTCGAAACACCATATATTTAGTTGAAAATTCTGACTTCCTCAGTTCCTTTGAAGCTTCCTTAAACTGCTGATATTCAATAAGTCTTCTCGCAAGCTCCTCGCGCGGATCCTCCTCGTCCTCGTCAGCTTCATTCTTCGGCAGCAGCATTTTTGATTTTATGTAAAGAAGATGCGCCGCCATAACAAGAAACTCGCTCGTATTGTCAAGATCAGCTTCTTCTATTCCATCAATAGCCTCCATATACTGAGCCGTTATATCAACAATCGGAATATCGCAGATATTAACCTTATTCTTTTGTATCAATGTCAGCAGAAGATCGAGCGGTCCTTCAAAACTATCCAGCTTGTACAGTATCGTATCCATATTTTTTCCTTTATAATATCAATTCAATTCCCATATTGAGAAGGTTCAGTATACCATTCATAATCACATTTACGCCTGTTCCTATAATTTCCCCGAAAACACCGCTTAAAGAAAGCACCATTATCAAAATCATACAGTATCTTTCATAGTTTAGCATGGTATAATATATTCTGTCCGGCAGAAACATTCCAAGCACCTTTGAACCGTCAAGCGGCGGTATCGGAATAATGTTAAACACAAGGAAACACAAATTGCGAACCGCAAATATCTGCGCAAACGAGCCTATAACGCTCAGCATCCTTGAATTCTGTATATTCATTTTATAAAACACAACAAGCAACACCGCATATATAAAAAGCGCCGCGAACGCCATTGCAAGATTGGCCATCGGCCCCGCCACCGCTGTAAGAGCCATACCGCGCTTACGGTTTCTGTAATACCTCGGATCGACCATAACAGGCTTCGCCCAGCCGAAACCTGTTAGTATCATCAGCAGCGTGCCGATTAAATCAAGGTGCGCAAGCGGATTTAATGTAAGTCTCCCTTCCCTTGCGGGTGTCGGATCCCCCTGCTTCGCGGAAACCCACCCGTGCGCAAACTCATGACCCGTCAAAGCTATCAGCGTAATGGGAATATTAATAAGTATACTCGTAATATCATACCCGAACATAAATTTTCTCCTTATAATTACAGATATCTATATTATATAAAATTTTTACCAAAATGTAAAGCAAATTTACACAAAAATTTAATTTACCGTCGAAAACGACCGTTAAATACATATATTCATCAGAATACAATGCCATATTACATTAAATTTACAT
>CAJTPP010000009.1:23890-26959 GCA_910578235.1 uncultured Clostridia bacterium
AGCATACGCAGGCTTTATAATTTTATTACAAAGATTAGGAGGAGATAGTGTGAAAATAATTCTTCCTGACAGTGTTATAAATATTTTAAGCCGACTGGAAGCAGGCGGCTTTTCCGCATATGCGGCTGGCGGCGCTGTGCGTGATATGCTGATGAACCGTACTCCGCATGATTATGACATCGCCACAAGCGCAAAGCCGCAGGATGTCAAAGCGCTTTTTAAACGAACTATAGATACCGGAATAAAACACGGAACGGTAACCGTAGTCGAGAATAAGACAGGCTATGAGGTTACCACCTTCAGACACGACGGAGAATACCGCGACGGACGGCATCCGCAAAATGTTTCCTTCGTCATTAATCCTCGTGAAGACTGCGCAAGACGCGATTTTACCATCAATGCCATGATGTACCATCCGAACGAGGGTATACTTGATTTTTTCGGAGGGCTCAGAGATATTGAAAACAAACTGATCCGTTGTGTAGGCGAGCCTGAAAACCGTTTTCGCGAAGACGCTCTGCGCATGCTGCGCGCTGTACGCTTCAGCGCGGTTCTTTCATTCAAAATTGAAGAAAGAACATGGCGGGCTATAAAAAAATGCGCCGTGCTTATCAAAAAAGTCAGCAGCGAGCGGATACTTGAAGAATTAAATAAAATTCTTCTTTCCAAAAATCCGGACTTTATAAAAAAATTACACGAATGCGGTCTGCTTCAATATATCATGCCCGAACTCGAACGCTGTTTCGGCGAACCTCAGAGAAACAAATATCATATATATGATGTGGGCGAGCACATAATGCATACAATCAAATTCTCGCCGCCCGACCTTATTCTTAGATGGTCCGCGCTTATGCACGATATAGGCAAGCCATGCTGCAGCAGCTGTGACTCTGACGGCATAATCCACTTTTACGGTCATCACAAGGAAAGCAGTAAAATAGCTTTAGATTTGCTTCACCGGCTTCGTATGGACAACAATACCATTCATGATATAATCATTCTTGTGGAAAATCACGATGTTCGCATAGAGCCGTCACAGCCTGCTGTAAAAAGAATGATGTCGCGCACAGGCGAAGCCTTATTTGAAAAGCTTCTTGCTCTGCAAAAGGCGGACAACAAAGCTAAAAATCCGGCTCATTTTCCCGAGAAAAAATCTCGCATAGAAAGCGCGTACAATATCTACAGAGAAATTCTCGCGGAGCATCAGCCATATCTCGTTTCACACCTTGCCGTAAACGGAAAGGATCTCATACGCATAGGCTACCGGCCCGGCCGTGAAATAGGCGATACACTCAAAAAACTTATTGACGAGGTAATTATAAATCCAGAGCTTAATAATCGAGAATATCTTTTAAAAGCGGCAAAAGACTATAAGCGTATTAAAAGATAACCCGCGTAACGTGATATTATTATAAAATATACTATGTCCGCCGTCTTTATTATTTTAAAACACACTATGCAGAACCTAGTTGAATAAAACACTTAATGATATAAAATAAATAAGTTTTAAGCCATTAAGTGTTTTTATTCTTTTCCTGTATTTTCACAATTAAAATTTTATTTTCACTCAAATACATAATATGTATTGATAATATGCCGATTTAATTGTATAATTATTATAACTTCCTATTTGATTTTAAAAGAAAGGTAGAATATATGATTTTTTTTGATATTGACAATACGCTGACTGATTTTTCCTCGGCGGAACAAAGCGCGCTTAACGCATTATACAGCCGCTTCAAAAATACAATTACCATTGACCAAAAAAAATTCCGAAAATACTGGCGAACAGCTTCAAAAAACACATATCGCCGCTATATTACAGGACAGTTATCCTTTGAAAAACAGCAGACATCAGCAATAAAAGAACTGTTTCTTCTATCAGGTTTTAACCTTTCAGACGAAAAAACAGAACAAATATCTGAACTATATACAAAAATCTTTAATGAAAATATGTTTCTGTTCAATGATGTTATTACCTGCCTTAAGAAGTTTGCAAAACATAATTTAGGCCTTATCTCAAACGGCAGTGAAAAGCAACAGACAGACAAATTGAAGCGCGCGGGAATTTTACATTATTTCAGCCTTATTATAACATCAGGCGCGCTTGGTATCGCGAAGCCTGACAAACGTATATTTATATACGCTTGCGAAAAGGCCGAAAAGCCTCCTCAACAATGCTGGTATATCGGAAACAACTTTAACACCGATATCACCCCGGCCGTCAATATCGGAATGAACTGTCTGTGGATTGACCGAAGACGAACCCATATAAAAAATAACTTATGGATCGACAGTCTTGACAAAGCAAGTGAAATCATCAACAAAACAGAAAGGGAAATATAATGAAAAACATTGTTCTTAAATACGCGCGGGAAAATTTCGGCTCACAGCCTGAATATCTCTGGGCAAGCGATCCGGATTCGGCAATACTGCGCCGCGGCGACAATTCAAAATGGTACGCTGTATTAATGCGTATAGAAAAAAACAAATTAGGTATAAACAGCAGTGAAAAAATTGATGTTCTGAATGTAAAATGCGATCCTCTGCTCATAGGCTCGCTTCTGCATAACGAAGGATATTTCCCCGCATATCACATGAATAAACAGCATTGGATTTCAATTGTTCTGGACGGCACTGTCCCCGAAAACGAAATACTGGATCTTTTAAATTTAAGCTTTACTATGACGAAAAGGAGATAAAATAATGGAACAATTCAGATTAGACAGAGATTGGAAATTTTACAACGGCGACATTGAACTTTCCGAAACAAAATCACATACTGACTGCTATATGGCCGCAAAAGCGGGAGGCGCGATCGGAGCGGCCTCCCCCGACTTTGATAAGAGCGACTGGACTACTGTAAATCTTCCGCATGATTGGGCCGTATATAATGATTTTGAAGAAAAATGGGGGCCTTCGCAGGGTTATAAAAAACGCGGAAAAGCATGGTACTCAAAGCGTTTCAGACTTGATGACAGCGACCGCGGCAAACAAATCCTTATCGAATTTGAAGGCATTTCGTCACACTCGACAGTATACCTTAACGGCTCGGTTATTGGAAGAAAT